>JAHKKJ010000452.1 GCA_020027655.1 Deltaproteobacteria bacterium
ATCGCGGTCATGAAGAGCATGCCACAAAGATGGGAGGCGGCGCCGAGGCCGGCGTTGGCGTAATTGACCTTGTCCTTGTTGGCTTTCACGTAAGCAATTAGTTCTTTTAGATCCTTGGCCGGAAAGTCTTTCTTCGCCACGAGGGTCATCGGCACTTCGTTGATCAACCCAATAGGCTCAAAGTCAGTCATTGGGTTATAGGGCAGCTTACGATATAGCGCTGGCGCGGTAGACATGCCGATATGGTGGATAAGAATCGTATAGCCGTCAGGCGTCGTCTTGGCCACCCGGTTAGCAGCAATGGTGCCGCCAGCGCCACCGATGTTTTCAACGATAACCTGTTGTTTAAGTATCTTAGTCATCGGCACGCCCAGCAAACGGGCCACCGTGTCCGTCGGTCCACCGGCGGTGAACGGCACGACCATGGTAATCACCTTGTTCGGATACTCTTGTGCACCGACCTGCGGAGCAGCGAGGAAAAGGAAACAAACGACAACTTTAATAAGTTTAGTCATAACGATCCCTTTCATTGGTTTTTCCCCAGTTTATAGTGACTACCGGTAACTCGTTGATCTCACACATTAGTCAATGATGGGGCTCAAATCAACCCGGACAGGCGTCGAACGAAGCATGGCACACCACGCGGGAGTTCGTGCGCGTTTTTGTGAGCCGGCCTCGGTTGGGTCCGGGACTAGCTCCGACGTTTTCGTCCTACAATTTTCTGCAATGTAAATTCTCCTCGTAATTTTCCAGCGACGACGATAAGGTAGACAGTGTGAAAAAATTGCTTTTGACGCTTGCCTTAGTTTGGCCTTTTTGCCCCCACCAAGCCCTCGCTGCTCTGCTGCGGCTATCCGTTTCGATGATCGGACCGGCTATCATTGCGGTCAACAGGACGGCGCTGGTCGACAATATCGTTGACGACACCATCGTCACCGAGTTAGAAAAAGAAAGGTTCATTGACTGCGTACATCGATGAAAGAAAAAGCCATTCTGGGTGGGATCTGGACTCTGATCGCAGCACTCGGTCTCTTTGCTTCAATAAGTTTGCCGGCAGCCGAGGGCCAGGAGCTAAAGAAAGTCCGAATAGGCTATCCGGCTTTTAGCCTCACGTTTCTTACCTTCTTTGTTGCCAAGGACGCGGGGATCTTCAAGAGAAATGGTTTAGACGTCGATCTCGTGCAACTGGCCGGCGCAGTCCAAACCTCCGCCCTAGTCGCTGGCGAGATCGATTATTTGACTGGCATCACAGGGCCGCTGGTCGCCGCCGCGCGCGGCTTGCCGTTCAAAGGGATCATGATCACCCATGATCGGCCGCTTTTCTGGGTGATCGCCAATCCGGAAATTCGCCGGGTGGAAGATCTCATCGGAAAGACGGTGGCAGTGGACCGCCTGGCGACCCTCCAAGATATTGTCGCGAGAGACCTGATCAAAAGAAAAGGGCTGAACCCGGAAAAGGTCACGTTCATCCAAACCGGGTCGGTCTCCAACAGCGTCCAGGCGCTCAGTCAAGGATCCGTCGCCGCCGCTCTCCTCTCGCTGCCTCACAATGTGATCATGACGCAGAAAGGCTACCGCGACCTCGCGTCGGCAACAGAGTTCAACATGCGCGCCGCCTCCGGCGGAATCGCAACGCGGGAAGTGAAACTCAAACAAGAGCCGGCCCAGGTCAAGGCCGTACTCCGAGCGACATTCGAAACGATGGATTTCAATCGAAGAGAAAAGTCCTGGATGATCAGTTACATCCAGAATAAATGGAAATTGACTCCCGCTGTCGCCGAGGAAGCCTACCGCTACTGGTTGCAGGGTCTGACAAACGACGGAAAAATTCCCCTGAAAGATTTGCAGGGGACGTACGATCAAGCCTACGCATCTCAGCTAATTCCCACGCCGGTCACCGTTAAAGACGTAATGGATTACACCCTGCTCGACGAAGTGCTAAAAGAAAAAAGGTAGCACTGAGGCAGGAAAAAGGGGGACACGATGGCAACTCAAGCTTTTGTCGATTCGGTCATCAAAGAGATTATTCAACCCGGCGTCGACCGGCTCATGGAGAGCCGTTACTTCACCGAGCTGCGGCAAGGAAAGCTATCCAAGCGTCGGTTGCAGGGTTGGGCGATACAGCACTACATCCACAACGTAGCGCTGCTCAAAGGGTTCGCTCTCTGTATGGTTAAAAACGGCCACGAGCCCGACCTCTTCAACTATTTTCTCTATCAATTGAATGAGGAGCAATACCATCCGGACCTCGCCAAGAAGTTTGGCCTGGCGATTGGTTTAACTGAGGAAGACTTCCAGAAAGCGGTTCCGGTCTTTGAATGCCTGGCGCACACCAGCAAGACCATTCATGGCATGTTGTTGGGCTCCGCGTCGGAAAATCGCGCTTCGGCATTGGTAAATGAAACCATGGTTTGCCGCTATGCCGAAGAATTCAATGACGCTTTGCGCCAGCACTATGGCCTTGACAACAAAGCGCTACAGTTCTTCACCGTGCACAGCGTCGCGGACCAAGAGCATACAAAGATGGCGGCCGAGGTTATCATGCGTCACGCCCAGACCGACCATCAACTGGAACTCGTGCGAGACAGCGCCCGCCACATGGTGCGCTTCAAGATTGCCAAGTTCGACGGTATTTACGACGCCTATGCGTAGGCGGCAAAGCCCAGCTGTTGCGTCTGGCGTTATTGGTCTGGATTTAGTCCAATGGAGAATGACCGCAAAGAGCTTTGCCGGATCAAAGTTTCTTCCCCCTCGATGGGGGAAGACTAAGATGGGGGTGACAATGGCCGCAGTGTTAACTAACTTGCTGCTTTCACCTGTCTTCGCCGACGGTGAAGCACCGGCTCGGTGTAGCCGTTTTCCGCTTCTCGTCCTTTAAATACTAGATCCAGGGCCGCCTGAAACGAGATGCTCTTTTCGAAATCTGGCGCCATGTTTCGATAGTTCGGATCGCCCTTGTTCTGCTGGTCAACGATTTCCGCCATGCGCTCGAACGTCTTTCTGACCTGCTGCTCGCTCGTAATCCCATGATGGAGCCAGTTGGCGATATGTTGGCTGGATATCCGTAGTGTTGCACGATCTTCCATTAGAGCGACGTTGTTGATGTTCGGTACTTTGGAGCAACCGACTCCTTGGTCGACCCAACGGACGACGTAACCTAGGATGCCTTGCGCGTTATTGTCCAGCTCACGCTGAATCTCCTCCGGCTTCATTTGCCGGTCTAACAGCGGCGGCGTCAGGATGTTGTCCAGACTGGCACGGTCTCTCTTAGCCAGCTCCGCCTGCCTCTTGGCGACATTCACATGGTGGTAGTGCGTGGCGTGAAGCGTGGCCGCGGTCGGCGAAGGCACCCACGCGGTATTCGCGCCGGCCTGCGGATGGGCGATCTTCGTTCTCACCATCTCGCGCATCTCATCCGGCATCGTCCACATCCCCTTGCCGATTTGCGCCTTCCCCCGCAGTCCTGTTTCAATACCGACGTCCACGTTCCAGTCTTCGTAAGCCTTGATCCACGGCTGAGCTTTGATCTCCTCCTTCGGCGGCATCGGGCCCAACTCCATACTGGTATGGATTTCGTCGCCGGTCCGATCGAGGAATCCCGTGTTGATAAAGACCACCCGCTCCTTTGCCGCCCGGATGCATTCTTTAAGATTGACAGTGGTGCGCCGCTCTTCGTCCATGATCCCGATCTTGAGGGTGTTCCGCTTCAAGCTGAGAGCCTTTTCCACCCGGGCGAACAGTTCCACTGTGGCCGCGACCTCTTCCGGTCCGTGTTGTTTCGGCTTGACGATGTAGATGCTGCCCTTTTTGCTGTTGGTGTATTTCCCCTTTCCCTTGAGGTCATGGATGGCAGCCAACACCGTAACCATGGCGTCGAGAAAGCCTTCCGGAGTTTCCTGGCCGTCCGCGGTGGTTACGGCATCCGTGTACATATGAATTCCCACATTCCGAACCAGAAGCAGGCTTCTTCCCGGCAAGGTGAGCTTTCTTCCGGTCGGCGTGATGAAAGTTTTATCCGGGTTCAGCCTCCGGGTCAGTGGGCGGCCGTTCTTGTCGAAGGTCGCTTCGAGCGTCCCTTTCATGATGCCGCACCAATGACGATAGACGGTGACCTTGTCGGCAGCCTCGACCGCGGCCACCGCATCCTCGCAGTCCTCAATGGTGGTAATCGCCGCCTCCAGCACGACGTCCTTCACCCCGGCCGGATGCGCCTTGCCAATAGGATGGCTTCTATCGATCTGAATCTCGATGCGCGATCCGTTATTGCTCAGCAAGATGGCGGTCAACTCGCCGTTGCTTTCCTGATAGCCTAGGAATTTG
>JAHKKJ010000453.1 GCA_020027655.1 Deltaproteobacteria bacterium
TGAAAGGCAGCCTCAGGTGGAATAAACCGGAAGGGACCCTCGAAGGTACGGCGGACCTCGCCGGGACCCATGCCCAGCTTCGGGTCAGCACCGATGCATTCATCGAGCTTGAAAAGGAAGGCATCCGGGAGTGCAGGACGCTTGTAAAGGAGAGCAGCGGATACTACCATGGAGTATTTAAAATTCTTTTGGACTCCATGATAAAAGATTCGGAAAAGCACATAGAGCTGCTCGAATTCCTCAAGGAGAATTTAAAAGACGCATGAGTACCCAGGAGCCGTTCGATCCGCTGATTCGATTCGCCGAGATCGAACGGCTCGTTTCTAAAATTTACTTTCGTTTCTCGCACCTCTTCTTTCCCAAGCCGAAGTTGAGAGACTTCTGGTGGGAGATGGCCAAGGAGGAGGAACAGCACGCGTGCATCTTGAACGCATGTCGGGCGGTGATTGAGAACTACGAGGACGAGAAGCTTGATCCGAGCGTCAGCCGCCATAAGGCCGATGAGCTGAAACAATGGCTGCTTACTTACTTGAACCGAGGGATGGCTTCGATCGGCGTCGAAGAAGCATTCCGCATTGCGTTGGAAATAGAAAGTTCTGAGATTGACGTAATCTATGGGAGATTGCTCCAGCTAGGCGGGCCGAAGATCGCCAAGACCCTGGAGAATTTAGGTGTTCCAGCCAGCGTGCAGCGGCAAAAACTCAAGTTTGCCATGCGCCAGTTCTGTTCCGATCCAGAGCTCCTCCAGGCTGCCGAAGGACTCTGACAAAGTCTCAAAAGTTCAAGCCGGTCGTATTGACACTCTCACTCGTCGCTTTTATGCTCGCCCATAGGCAGGTCGGTGAGGAATCGCCGGTAAAAACAAACGTGATAGTCGCTGCATCTAAAAGTTAGATGGAATTTTACTTCGAAAACATCATCGGCAAGAGCAAAGCGATCCGGGATGTGCTGGAGATGGTCAAGAAAGTGGCGCCCACGATGGCCACGGTGCTCATTACCGGTGACAGCGGCACTGGCAAAGAGTTGATCGCCCTTGGTATTCACGCGCACAGCGACAGGAAAGACAAACTCTTTCTGCCGGTCAATTGTGGCGCCTTGCCGGAGACGTTGCTCGAGAGTTTGCTTTTTGGCCATATGAAAGGTTCTTTCACGGGCGCCTTTGCCAACCAAGAGGGCCTTTTTGAAAAGGCGCGTGGAGGAACCATTTTCTTGGATGAGATCGGCGAAATTCCCCAGCACCTCCAGGTGAAATTACTGAGGGCGTTGGAAGCTAAAGAAATTTTGCCCATTGGCAGCACGACCCCCCGTCATATCGATGTCCGAGTGCTGGCCGCCACGAACAGAAATCTAAAAAAAGAGGTCGAGGAAAGCCGGTTTCGCGAGGATCTTTATTATCGGCTCAACATTATGGAGATCCATATTCCGCCGCTCTGCGAACGGCCGGAAGACATTCCGTTACTGATCGACCATCTCATCAAGAAACACAACCCTGAGCTCAGAAAAAATTTTCAGGGAATCGATGAAGAGGTCGTTCGAGTCCTGATGTCACTTCCCTGGAAGGGCAATGTGCGCGAGCTCGACAACGTTATCGAACACACGATGATCCTGGCGGAAGGGGATCGTATTACCCTGAAAGATCTTCCCGCCTCCATTGTCACAAGCGGTCAAGCAACCCCAGCATTCACCTACAACTTGAAAGATGCGCTGAGACATTTCGAGAAACAGCACATCACCAGGGTCTTAGATCAGGTGGGTCAAGACCGGCGCGAGGCTGCTAAGCTCCTCGATATTAGCCTCTCTTCTTTGTACCGTAAGATCGAAGAATTAGAGATCGACTGATCAAGCCATTTTATTCTTGCGTTTGCGCGCCGCAGTCTCGTTCCTTCGCTCCGAAAAGTTACTTTCCAAGTTCTGGAAAAGACACAACGTTATTTTCCCTGGGATGGGATTCCGTCCGTACTTTTATCAAATGTTTTCGAGATGGCATTGTGTTTGCGAAACCTGAGAGGGGGAACAATATGTGAGGAAAATACACGCTAGCGATAAGAGGGGATCACAGGACGAACTCGTCGCCGCAATGTTGGAGCCGGGTTTTTACCCGAAGCGACCATCGAAGGTCGCCCATAAAGAGACTCATATTTCACATCTCTTTTTGACCGACGATCTTGTCTATAAGGTGAAGAAGGCGGTCCGCTTTTCGTTTCTCGACTATTCGACGTTGGCCAAGCGGCGCCATTTTCTCAACGAAGAATTGCGTCTCAATCGGAGATTGGCACCATCGGTTTATTTAGCGGTCATGCCCATCAGTTTCGATGCAACCTGCTGGCGGCTTGGGGGATGGAGCGCGCCGGCGGAATATACGCTCGTCATGCGACGATTGCCTGAGCGACGCATGCTGCCGTTTCTGCTCGATTCCGGCCAGTTGACACCGGAGATGATGCGCGCCGTGGCGGAAGTTTTGGCGCCGTTTCACGCCGGAGCGGAGCCGGTCCAAAAAAGCGCGGCTTTTGATTATCCGTCGAATGTCCAAGCGGAGTGGGCGGAAAATCTCGACGATCTCCAACCGTTTTTTGGAACCTGGATCGAAGAGGATGGGTTTGAGATGTTGGGGAGGTTTGGCGCTGCGTTCCTTGATAAGCATCACGATCTGTTTATGCGGCGGATCAATGACGGCTGGATTCGCGATGTGCATGGCGACCTCCACTGCGAGCATATTTGCTTCGCGCCGGAAGGCATTCAGATCTTCGACTGCATCGAATTCAGCCGGCAGTTGCGTTGCTGCGATCTCGCCTCGGAAATCGGCTTTCTTTTGATGGACCTAGAAGTGCGCGGTGGTGGAGCCCTAGTGCGGCCTTTTTTGACACGTTATCTCGAGTTGCTGCATGATCCCGACTTGCCGGTGTTGCTGCCCTTCTACCAATGCTACCGCGCACTGGTGCGCGGCAAGGTCGAAGCGCTCCGTTCGACCGGCCCAGACAGCAATGCGCCGCGTTATTTTCGCTATGCCTTGCGGTTTAGTTGGTCGTCCTTGAAGCCTTTTCTGGTGATCGTTTGCGGCTTGACCGGAAGCGGTAAGTCCACGTTGGCGCGGGAGTTAGGAGAAAATATAGGAATGCCGGTGATCAACTCGGACACCCTACGTAAAGCAATCGCTGGAAAACTCGGCCGGCAGGCTGTTCCATTTAATGAGGGAATCTACAGCCCAAATATGACGGAAAAAACCTACGCAAAGATCGCACGGGAAGCGGAAAAACAGATTCTGGAGGGCAAGGGCGCTATTCTCGACGCCACCTTTGGGCAAAAAGAGCATCGAGAGAAGATCGTTCGGTTAGCAGAAAAGCATAGGGTTCCCTTGGTATTAATTCACTGTGTTGCCTCCGACGAGACGACGGAAAAACGACTGGCTCAAAGGGAAGCTGAGGGGAAGGATGTCTCCGACGGTCGGTGGGAGATCTACTCAAAGCAGAAGGCCGCATACCAACCGATAAATGAGTTTCCCCCAGCAAATTGTCTCAAATTGAATACAGAGCTACCGCGGGAGCAGCTCGCGCGGGTTAGTGAAAAGTTTCTGCGGGCGCAAATCGGGGAAGCGTGGAAGTAGTGTTAGAGCGGCGGTTCGTGCGGCCGAAGGACATAGAGGCGCTCAACCCGTTCTCAGCCTTTCGCGATAATCTTGGCACTCGAAGCAGAATTGTGCTGCAGGATAGATCTCTAACCGATCGGCTTCGATGGGTTCATGGCACGCCAGGCAGAGACCGTAGCTACGTTCCTCAACTCGGGTATGAGCCTTCTCGATCTGTTCCATTTCATTGCGGTACAAGGTGGTTAGGCCATCGAGGAGGCTAACCCTGCCTTCGTATGCGGCTCTGTCGACCCACTCGGTGTTTTCTTCGACTTCGCGCCGCTCTTTTTCAAGATGCCTTATCGTCCTCTCGACCTCGATTGCGCGTAGCCGGAGTTTATGCCCATATGTGATGCCTTCATTCGCATCCATGGTTCCCTTCTCCTTGCCGCCGCGTAGCCAGGGCGGCCATCGTCCCGTTCTTTTACTTTCGCTGTCACCAACTATGAGGGCAAGAATGGTGCCACACCGCTGCTCTGAAGAAGTGAGCGAAACTAAGAGGCTTCTAGCGGCTTTTTTATGAACGATCGGCACCGCTCTCTTAATTCTGCAACTCGAAGTAGAATCTTTTCTCAATGATGCAAAAACTTCGTTTGGCGTGGCAACAAAATCAACGAGAAACGGTGGCATGTTAGTTGCCTGACCTTTTGGTAGAGAGACGAAGCGCGCGAATATCTTGAGAAAAAAGTTAAGC
>JAHKKJ010000454.1 GCA_020027655.1 Deltaproteobacteria bacterium
GAGAAGCGGATCAGCGGAGAAAGCAGAGCGGGACGATAGATCAGCCAGCGAATCAACGCATTGATTCCCCGGCGCACAGCGAAGGCCGAGCGGCAATCCCGCTGGTAGGAACGTAAACGGGCGGCAGAGAAGTCGCTCATTTGAAATGCTTCATCCACAGTCCTTGCAGCAAAGACGCCGCTTTTCAGAGCGAAATAAATCCCTTCGCCAGTCACAGGCTCACTGACCCGCGCGGCATCGCCGACAAGCAAAACCCCATCGGCATAGGCGCGCCGGGGCGGAAAATAAACCGGATAAGTCGAGCGCATTTCGCTCACGGACCCGTTCCGAAGCATCTCTTTCAGCCACGGATTTTGCGGCAAAATAGACTTCAGAAGAGACTGCTCCGGCCGGCCATCGGGCAATCGATGCTTTTCAATGGCCAGGCCAAGAGTGACTGTATCGCCATCGAGGCCGACGACGCCGGCGTAACCGCCCGGGAAAACATGAATCTCGACCTTGCCGGTGCTTCTATTCGTGCACTTTAGCCGAAACTGAAAGCCCACCGACCGACCCTGCATCGCCGCCGGATCGGCCAATCCCAAGTGGTGCGCCACCCACGAGTTTCTGCCATCGGCGCCGATCAGCACTCTCGCTTGTAGTTCCTCAATCATGCCCGCGCGATCAAATCGCAGGAGCCAGCTCTGTGACTCTCTCTTTAGTTCTATCAATTTGCACTCTTGAAAAGCCACCGCGCCTTCGCTCTCTGCCTTTTTCAGCAGGACATAATCCAAATCGAAGCGGCGCAAGCCAAGACCGAAAACGGTTCCATCCTTGCTTGTCGGCAATGGAACTTCGGCCTCCTCTCCGGAAAAAGAAGTAAAGTGAAACGTCGTGACCTTTTCGTGAGAGCGCGCGAGAATCTCCCTCTCCATTTTCAGCTCCCGTAGCATCGGCCAATTGACCGGGTTCAAGAAATCGCCGCAGAGCTTTTCTCGGGGAAACTGCTCCTTATCGAGCAGGGCGACGGAATAACCTTTGGCGGCGAGTTGAATGGCTGCCGACGATCCGGCCGGGCCGGCACCGATAATGGCTACGTCGAAGTGCTTCATCTTTTAGGTGAGACAAGCGCCAGTACGCGATAAGGAAAGACTGAAAAGAGCTGAACGGGTCCGATCTCCGCCCGGCGAAACAATTCATCCCACTCGGCCATCGTAAAGGCGCGCTGAACGGACAGCGGCGCGTCGGTTAGAGTCATGACGTTGCGAGTGAATAGCTTCGTAACGAGGCGGATGCCGCAATAAGCGACCGGATGGCGTACCAGATCGCTGATGATAATCGCTTTTCGCGCCAACTTCGACCAAGTCCTCAAGAGCGCAATGATCCTCTCCTCGGAAAAATGATGCAGCAGTTGCGATGCAAGAACGAAATCAAACGAAGCAGCGCGAAACGGCGGCGCATTGCCGTCGCCGCGGACAACCGAAATCCCGCAACGCCGAAAATGTCCCTCATTCTCACACTGGATTCCCGCCTCCGCGGGAATGACAGCGGAGGGGAGTCTTTGCCAAACGGGAATGAAAGGGGGATTTGTTTGGTCTTGGGTTAGTATCGCTGCAACCCGGGCGGTGATCGGCTCGGGCTCGAGGGCAACGATGCTGGCTTTGATACCACGCTGCTGCGCCCAATTGGTAATCCGGGCAGGAATGTCTCCGCCTCCGGTACCGACATCGAGCAGCGAAAAACGCTTTAGCTTACCTCCCCCCACGAGTCGATCCAAACCGGACAGCACGCTCCGATAGCCGCCAAGGTAGCGATTGAGGATCCGCAAATTGCGGAGTTCTCCAGCCAAAACCTCTTTTGGATTGTCCGGAAAATCCATCATCTCTTTCTCGTGGCTCCGTCTCATGCCAACGTTCCTCGCGCAATAACCAGGGCGGAGTTTTTCGATCCAAAACCGATGCAGTTACAAAGCGAATAATCGACGGATTTGGCAATGCCGCGGTTAGGGATGTAGTTGAGATCACACTCAGGGTCCGGATCCTCGTAATTGATTGTCGGAGGAAGAAAACCGTCGTTCATCCCGAAGATCGCGCTGACGACTCCCGCCGCACCGGAGGCGCCCTGCGGATGGCCGATCATCGATTTGAGCGAGCTCATGGGAATTTGATACGCGTCTTGTCCAAAGCAAAGTTTGACCGCCAGGCTCTCGGTTTTGTCGTTCAGTACCGTTGAGGTACCGTGCAGCGCCAGGTAACCGATTTCATCTTTGCAAATCCCCGCGTCCTGGATCGCTATCGTCATCGCCCGGGACGGTTCCTCCCCGCTGGGGTCCAAACGGACGCGATGATAGGCATCGCAAGTCGATCCGTAACCCAGCACCTCGGCGAAAACCGGCGCGCCGCGAGCGAGCGCATGATCTCGCTCCTCCAACACCAAAGTCCATGCACCCTCGCCAAGCACAAATCCGTCCCGCATGCGATCAAAGGGACGTGAACCGCAGGATGGGTTCTCGTTATGGGAGGTAGAGACCGCCTGCATAATACAGAAGCCTTGCATGATCCCCGGCGTGATCGTCGCGTCGACGCCGCCGGTGATCAGACGATCGGCAAGGCCGAAACGGATCATGTTGAAGGCATAGCCGATCGCATCCGTTGAACTGGTGCATCCCGTCGAGATCATGTGACTCGCTCCGTGGAAATCAAAATAAAGCGACACTTCGCTCGAAATCGTGCCGAGGGTCGAGCTGGACACATTATAGGCGCTCACTTTACGCAATTGATCACTGAAGTAGAGCCGGTATTGCTCTTCGATAAAGTCCGGCGTGCCGCCACCGCTCCCGAGCACAACGCCCCAGGAGCGCTTTTCTTCCAAGCTCATTTCGTGCAAACAGACCTGGGCAACGCGCAGCGCTTCCTTCGTTGCGGCGATGGCGAGAGGAACCGCGCGCCCCACGCGCTTCAGCTCCCGCGGCGTGAGATAATCTTCCGGTTTGAAGTTCCTCACTTCGCCGGCGATGCGGCACGAGAGAGATTCGGGATCGAAGAAAGTGATGGTATCGATGCCGCTCCTGCCACGGCGAGTGGCATCCCAAAACTCCTCGATCCCAACGCCGTTGGGACTCATCGCTCCTAACCCTGTTACGACGACTCGACGGCGTTTTGGATGGCCATTATTGCCATTCATCTTGACTCTTCACACAGCGAAATGCTTCACTTCGAGCATAGCATCCAGGGAACCTTCCGTTAAGGCAGGTTGAGGGAAATGAAACCGAGCGGGCGAAAGACAAAGGATAGAGCATCGATAGTATCAAAATGAATTTTCAGGACCGAGTTGTACTGATCACCGGCGCATCAAATGGCATTGGCCGGCGCCTCGCCATCGATCTAGCGACACGGGGCGCCATCGTCGTCGGCTGTGGTCGTTCGCTGGAACGATTGCAAGCAACATCGGCCGAAATGCAGCGTACGAGCCCTTTATCCACCGCCATCAAGTGCGATGTGGCTAAGCTCGATCAAGTTCGCGAAATGGTTACAGGGGTTCTCTCCAAATTCGGCAAGATCGACATTCTGATCAACAACGCCGGAATCGGCATGCGCAAGCCTTTCGCCGAAACGCCCATCGAGGTCATCGAAGAATTGATGCGAACCAATTACCTCGGCGTGGTTTACTGCACGCACGCAGCTCTGCCGTCGATGATCGCGCGAGGCAGCGGGCATATCGTGAATATCTCCTCCGTCGCGGGCAAGATCGGCGCACTGAACATAGCCGGCTACTGCGCCTCGAAGTTCGCCATGAACGGGCTGAGTGAAAGCCTCTACTACGAGCTCACACCCCTTGGAATTAACGTATCCGTTATCTGCCCCGGTCCGGTGCGAACAAACTTCAACAAATCGTTCGACGACACGCCGCCGAAGTCTCCCGCTTCGTTGGTCGTCAGCCCGGAATTTGTCTCAGCAGCAATAATCAAGGCCATCGAGGGCAGGCGCTTCGAAGTCGTGCTGCCGCATTGGTTGGCGTTGATCTGCTGGTTTAAACAGGCGACTCCAAATCTCTTTCGCGCCATTGCAGGTCGTAATTTCAGACGAATTGTAGAGACCAAAAAGACGTGAGATATAAAAATGAACTACCACGCAGCAAAGCTGCGGGGTATCGAAAAAAGAATTTTATGATAATTTTCGCTAAAGTTGTCACCCCCGAATGTTTTTATCGGGGGTCCAGTCCGAGTTTCGCCTGGATTCCCGCTAAAAGCATGCGGGAATGACGGACTTTGGGAAGACTCGGAATGGTCACGACGCGGCAAGCTGCGGGGAATTAAACCGTAGCAATACTGTAGTTCA
>JAHKKJ010000455.1 GCA_020027655.1 Deltaproteobacteria bacterium
CTTTGAACTTGGCGATGGTCTTCTCGCGTAGCTCTCGGCTGGAGCGGCTCACTTTTGGAAACTTATCCCGCCACTCAAACGGCCGCACGGCGTAGAAGATTCCCCGGCTGTTCGTATGGTCGCGGTTCTCCCGCTTCTCGGGAGGCATGCGCGGATCCAGCGGGGTGCTCCAGCAACCATCGACGATGTCGATGTTAGTCGCTGGGTCCACGCGGGTCATCATCGCCCAAAGCACTTCTTTTTGGTTGGTGGGATCGATATCTTCGTCGACAACCACGACGTAGCGGCCGTTGCGCGCCGCCGCAGCGCAACTCACTGCGGCCAAACCCGCCTGCTTGGCATGGCCGGCGTATTTTTGCTTGATGGCTACCACGGTCAGATAGGAAGTATGATTATAGACGCCGACGATGTCTTGGATTCCGGCGCTTTCCAGCTGATCCCAGAGAACACCCGCGGAGATATGCAAATCCATTTTCACCGCTCCCGGCCATAGCGGCGCTTCGTCTTCCAGGATCGGATCGTTGCGGTGATAGATCGCCTTGACTCGAATGATCGGCTGTTTGTCGCCGGTGCCGAGGGTCCCACCGGAATAATAACCGGGCCATTCTCCAAATGGTCCTTCGGCGCGCGCATCTTCAGATGGCGGCGGCACTTCGCCTTCGATCGCGATTTCGGAGGACGCCGGAATCGGCAAACCCGTGATGGGCCCGAGTAAAATTTCGAGGGGTTTACCGATGAGGCCGCCGGAGACTTCCATCTCTGAGCTGCCGTAAGGAAATTTCGTGTAGGACGGCATGAAAACCAGCGGATGCTGGCCGTAGGTCGCCACCACCGGACAGCTCCTGCCCTTTTCCCAGTATTTCATGCAAATCTGCCGGCCATTTTGGCCAGGGCTCATCCAGAGACCCAAGGTGTTCTTGTCGTGAAGCTGCATCCGGTAGGTACCGGTGTTGACGAAGCCGCTGTCGGGATCGCGGTTGATCAGTCCGCCGCCGGGGCCGAAATAACGCCCGCCGTCGTTTTCGTGAAAGCGTAAAGCGGGAAACTTGAGTAGATTGACGTCGCTGCCTGTCAACTTGTTCTCGAACAGCGGTGAGCTGCTCACTTCCTTGGGCGGAATCGGCTTTGAGGACTGTATCTTGCGCGCCGCCAGCCGAAGTATTTCTAGTTTCGGTTTGTCGGTGGGCAAGCCCAACGCCAGCGCAACCCGTTTGTAAGCTGCATAGGGAAGGCTGCAAACTCGGAAACCGGCCGGATAACCTTTGACCTTATCGAAGAGGAGCATCGGCGGCTGCGGAACAAGCTCCGCCGTGGATTCCACCAGCGCGCCAATTTCCCCGTCCCAATCGGCTCCTTCGATCGACCGATAGTCGCTGATCTTTTTCGCCTCTTCGATGAAACTCCGGAAATCGTGGTATGCAAGCTCTGCCATTTTCTTTCTCCTCAATTAGCCAAACTCTCGAATCACTTCGCGTAAGATAAGGAAGTGAGCTTCAACAATTCCCTGCCAAGTTCCCTCTCCCCTTGGAGACTGTGTCGTAATGGCTCGAAACCTCACACGTGTCATTCTGAACGAAGTGAAGAATCTCGACTTATCAATAGGTTCCAAACCACGAGATCCTTCGGCTGCGCCTCAGGATGACATTGCGACACAGCCTCTTGCGGGAGAGGAGGTTTCTAATGCAACTACTCTTCAACAACTGAAATTTCACTCTTAACGCCCTTCTTCTCTAATTCCTCCAGATACATCGGATGAATATCCGGCGGCTCTTCATCGAACGGGATCATCTCGTGCAGTTTCGTTCGATAGCGGTCCTGGCTGTACTTCGGACTCCGGCCGCGCATCGCAAAGTGGCGCAGGGTCGCGTGTCCCGTGTTGAAATGGCCATGGTACATAAGATCACCGGGCGAATAAATAGACCCGGGCTTGATCTCGAAACGTGTCCGTTCTTCGCCTTCGCGCCAGACCATGGCGAAACCTTCGCCTTGCGTCACGCAAACAATCGCGCCGGGCCCGTGGCGGTGAAACGTGCTCCGGCTGCCGGGAGGAAACTCCTGGACGTGGCAGCCATAGGTCGTTCCCGCAAGACCGAAGCGCATGATCTTCACGCCTTTACCCTTCATCGGATAATCATCGAGAGCGAACTGATTGACGTCCGGCACCAAATTACTTTCCCACGAACGCACGGTCAGCCGCTTATTTTCTTCAAAGAATTCCCGCTCAGGACGAAATCGATCGCGGAACTGGAAGGGATTACGGAAGATAAAATCATCGTTGTGAAACAGATTGATCACGTGGGGCGCGTTGGTGCCTCCAAGAAAACGCACCGGCTCATTGGAAGCATTGAAGTGCTGATAAGCAACGTTCAGCGGAATCGCAAAGATCGCTCCGGCGCTCCATTCGAAAGTCTGTTTGGCGTTCTCTTCGAACCAAACCGTCGTCGCCCCCCGGCCTTTGTGGATGTAGACGAGCGTCTCGAACAGATGACGCTGCGGATTCGTCTGCTTACCGGGCGGTATCTCGCAAACGTACGCGTCCGTCTCCTGCTGTTCGCCGAGATTCAGAAACGACCCAAGGGCGCCCATCCGTTCCCAGGGTTTGACCTCGACATCCATCAAATCTTCGACAAAAAATCCTTTGACGGAAGGGATACCTTCCTTCTCCTGAAAAACTTCATAGGGTGTCGGACCCAAACGAATCGGATCGCGATGCGGCAGCCTCATGAATCCAAGTCTCCTGTGTCGTTCAAAAGATTAGAACCAAGTTGCCGAACTAGAGAGATTCTATAATCTCGGTGGGCTGAAACTGCAAGGCAGGGTTTGTTTATGTATGAAGCAATCTTGGCGGGTCTCGAAACTAAAGTTGACTTCGTTGTGTGCAAAGACACCTCATCGCGCCGCAAGGAATTTTCCAGGAAAAAAAGATCTCTGCCGATGCGGGCGCTACCCATTCCACTGGTAATTCAAACCGGCGAAATCGATTGTATAGCTGCCGCCCTGTTTTGCCCCGCGCACGAAAGCGTCCGCCTCTTTGAGCTTCGGACAATACATCTCGAAGAGATTTCCGGCGGGGTCGCGAAAGTACAGGAGACCCTTGATGCCATCCCGCGTCCACGGCTCCGAGGTCGTCACGCCGTTTTGGCGAAGCCACGCGACCATCGGCAAAAAATCCTCCGGTTCGATGAAGAAAGCGTAGTGAGGATATTCGGCGTCTCGTCCGGTCGGCCGGCCGGAACGTTCCGTTATTCCGATGATAATCCCGGCAACGCGCACTTCGGCGAAACCATCGACGTCGTGAATCAGCTCTCCGCCGATGACCTTGGTGAAGAAACGTTTCGCCTGTTCCAGATCGCGGCAGAAAATGCTCGCGTGAGCGAAAGCCGTGAACTTCGGTTTCTGCAGTGTCTTGTCAACATCGAGTGCGCCCTTGCTATTCCAGTTGTAATTAAGGCCGCGGAAATCGATCGGTGGACCTCCGCGTCGGGGCGCTAATGGCAAAGACAGTAGCCCCTCGTAGCCTGTATCGCAGTAAAGCTCGAAGAGATTACCCGACGGATCGCGAAAATATATAAGCGCGGTATCGCCCCGCCGATAAGGATAGTTGGGCACCCCGTAGCTATCGAGCCAACTCTTCATCAGCTCGAAGTTCGGGCCGCTGATATAAAAAGCATAGTGGGGGTATTCGGCCTCCGGGTCGGTCCAGCCTTGAGGCTGCTCGGAGAGCCCGAGGATAATGTCCTCTATCCGAAACTCAACAAAGCCTTGGGTCTCGTGGACCAACTCGCCGCCCATGACGTTGGCATAAAAGATCTTGGACTCTTCGATGTCGCGGCAGGGAAGGCTCACGTGGCTCATCCCGGAGAAGAACGGTTGTCTTACCGGAGAAACTTGACCCACCGTAGCAGTCGTCGTTTCCATCTTTGTGTCTCCTTTCTTGCACGAGAGTAGTCACTGTTTCTATGCTGAGGCTATCGAAGGGCGCCTTTGCGGGGGATCCTCTTCCTCACCCGCAAGCGGAAGGGGTGAGGGTTGACCTCAAGCGACTGCCTCTTGGAAGTTCAGCTTAGCCTCCTCCGAGGCATGAGCGTCCAAATCCACCTTCTTGCCATCCTTGATGACCAGCGCAATGTTCGAAGGCTCCTGCAATACTCGTATATCCGCCACCGGGTTTTGCTTTAAAATGATAACGTCTGCCAGCTTCCCGGCCTCCAGCACTCCCACTTCATTTTCTAACCCCACCGCAAATGCATTGTCTCTGGTGCACGCCGCAATCGCTTCCAGTGGCGTATAGCCGCCGTAACGGACGAAAATCTCC
>JAHKKJ010000456.1 GCA_020027655.1 Deltaproteobacteria bacterium
GGCGAAGTCGCCAGCCGCGTCATCGAACGGGTCACCCGCCTCTCGCGACGCTACGGCACGAAGATCTCAAACCGCGACGGCGTAGGTGTCATTGAGCTCTGAGCAAATAGTCCGTAGGATGGGTTGAGTGAGTGATTGCCATCGTTACGATTCGCCCCAGTTGGTTTCGGGGGCATGACAGCGCTTCAGCTCTATCGACAACTCTATCCCGGAAAATAGGAACGACTTCGCCAATTGCAAGTTTCGCAACCAATGCTCGAACCCGCCCTTTTGGTGTTTTGCGATCGCTCTAAGATCCCTTTGCCCAGATAGCTCTTTTCACTTATACTCGTGTCTATGAATCACAACGTAGCCACAAAGGAGCCAAACATGAAGACCTACATCTTCCCCGTTGAGCTTGAGCAGGAAGAGGACGGTCGCTGGAGCGCAGTCGTGCAATCGTTACCCGGCTGCGCTACTTGGGGCTACACCAAAGAGGAAGCGCTTAAGGCCCTCCAGGAAGCTACGCAGGCGTATATTCAGACGCTTCTAGAACAAGGACGGCAAGTTCCTACATCGAAAGAGATCGAGGTTAAAGAGACCCCGGCGGTCAGCGTCACCGTATGACCGACCTTGGGGATTTAGTTCACCGACTCCGCAGTACCCCTGTCAGATATCATCCGCGCAGTTGAGCGAGATGGCTTCTCACTCAAGCGCGAAACCGCAACAGGTGCGCGGATCTACGCTCATCCGGACGGCCGCCTTACAGTCGTTCATTACCACCACGGCAGCGACACACTAACCCGGAAAACTCTTCGTAGCGTGCTTCAAGCTCTCCAATGGACCGAGGACGATCTAAAGCGCCTCGGTCTCTTGCGCTGATAGGATTCAAGAAAAATTCGTACTGAGTACGGCGCTCACGAATGCCTCGCTGAAGCCGTCAACGGCGGCAAGAAAGGTCATCCAAGCGACCCGCTTACTGGGAGAATATGTTCGGCGTCCGCCGCTTCGATAAAAGGGTAACCAAAGAAATAAAAATCTTTCCCATCGACCAAGGCTTCGGGCCGCCCCTGTTCCAGCGCGGCCGGCCGCTGCTCGCCGAGGGCGAAGTGGCGAATCGTGTGATTGAACGAGTAACGCGCCTTTCACGACGCTACGGCACGGCTCGGTACCGGTAGGCATAGATTCCCAACGAGACGTGGCGCAACTCGGTGCTGGCATCGCCGCTTACACGCGCATTAATAGCGCCGAAACGCGCGCGCCGTTCGCCGCCTGGATCGCCGATGCGTACATTCCCACTTGCCGCCGGTAAGCCGGTTCATTACCGCGGAACTCTTCGTCGGTCTTGAAATCGATCACCGTCCAGCCCGCGCCTTGCTCAAAGGCGAGATCGACTACACCCTCGACGAGCAAGCCGTCAGGATCGCGCCACGCGATGGGCGCCTCACGACGACACCGGCCTTGTTGCGCGGCTTGGCGAGCGCCATCGAAGACCGCATGCACAAGGGCGGTGTGCACACTTTCCGAAGCGGCATCGATCTCTTCTGGAGCAGCGCCCAGTACGCGGCCGTGAATGGTTGCGAGACGTTGGATCGCGGCCAGATCGCCGTCCAGTGGGACGCTCGCGAGAACAGCGTGTACCAGCGCCCCGAAACGAGGGCCGGACGGCCGGTTGGCCGCGCGCGGCAGTTCGACGATTTTCACAGGTGGGAGCTTCAAGTCCGGCACTCCGTCGCCGGCGGTTTTCGCCATCTGAGTCACAGTTTTCACTGACACTGAGCTCTGACTGCCCAGGGCAAGGGCCTGTTGGCGCCGCTCGCGCCAGGAATTGTAAGCGGCAAGACCCGATTCGACGACATCCGGCGCGACGTCCTTAACGATCAGTTCTGGCCGGCGGATGCCGAGCGGCGCCTCCGCGCCGAGCTTCAGAGCGCGCGGATCCCACCAGACGACGGAAAACTCGGGGTCAGAAGAATCCGGTTTGCAGACGTGCAGACCAGGAGAAACCGTGCTCGTTCCGGCGCTGCCGCCGGGCCGGACTAATACCGAATCCTTCGATTTGAACTCCACGCAGCCGGGCGCTTGAGTCTGCTGCCGCCGCGCCTCCTTGGGCGGGTAGACCGCTGTGTTCAGCGGCTGGATCCAGCCTTCCCTTGGCTCATCGCCCACGGCGGGGACGATAAGCAGGTCCCGCGCGCGGGTTGCGGCGACGTACGCCACCCGCGTACCCTCCGCCTCGTCACGCCGGAGTTCCTCGTCTTCGTGCTGCAGCAAATCCGCCGGCGCCCATCCGCCGAGGCGGATGGCACACACGCGGCGATCGGCATCGATGGTGCGGCTGGCGACGGATGCGCGCAGCTTCGCCGTCATGTCCGCAAGGATCACGATGGGGAATTCCAGCCCTTTGGCTTTATGCACCGTCATTAGCCGCACGCCGTCGCTACCTTCCTCGAGGATCGGCGCTTCCCCGGCTTCGCCGCTCTCGGCCTGCTTACGCAGCTCGTCGATAAAGCCGCGAAATGAAATCCCGCCTTCGGCCTCATAGCGGCGCGCCAAATCGCCCACGTGCGCAATATTTGCGAGCACCTGCTCGCCGCCATGCTCGAGCGCAAACCCGACGTGGGCGCGGGTGGATTCGAGCAGCGCGGCAATCGTCATCGCCACCGGCACCCGATTCCGCGAGCGATGGAACCTTTGCAGTAGTTGGAGAGCCTCGACGATGGGAGTGAGATTTGGCGGCAATTCATTGGGGGTGCGAAACGGATGAAAACGGCCGGCGCACTGGCGATATTCCAGTAGCTCCTCGTCACTGATCGCAAACAGCGAACCGCGCAACGTTGCAAATACCGACAACTCGTCTTCCGGCCACTCGATGGCGGCAAGCGCGGCGCGTAAGGTCTCGATCTCCGCGCGATTATGAAAGGAGCGGCCGCCCACCAAAAGGTGGGCAATCCCGCGCGCTTCGAGGGCCTCGACGTAGGGCCGCGTCATGTCCTCCTGGTAGCTGATGAACCGACGGAACAGCAGGCAGATATGGCGCGCCTGGATCGGCACGAGATGCTCCGTCTCCCCGGGCCTGAAGCCCCGCGCCGCGGTCGGCGCCAGCGACGCATTCACCGTGGAATCGATTCTTACTTCCCCCTTTGAAAAAGGGGGATCGAGGGGGATTTTGTCGCGGAACCAAGGGCGATTTGCAGCCGGCCGTTCGGCGACTTTCCAGCCGCTTTCGTTAATCAGCCAATCGATAAAGGCGCCGACGGCATCGGGAAGCGACTTCTCGATCGCGAGGTTGGAGAGTCTTCGGTAGCCGTAAGGCTCGGGTACAGGCAGCACGACAACCGACGGTTGTTCTTCGGATTCCATCCGAAACGGCTCGAGGGGCACGTAGGCCGCTTGCAGCATTTCAGGGTCGCCGCTCATAACGGGCTCGAAGGCGGCGTTGATGGCGCGCTGGATATTCGGCCGCGCGCGGAAACTGGTCCGCAACGTCACCCGTCTGGCACCCGCCGCCTGCAGCATTTCATATACGCTGCGATAAATGCCGACATCGGCGCGCCGGAAGCGATAAATCGACTGCTTCGGGTCGCCGACTAAAAAGAGCTTTCCGGGAACCGGGCAAGTTTCACGCCAGTTGGTCGCCGCTGGATCGCCGGCAGCCAGCAGCAACAGTATCTCAGCCTGCAGCGGATCCGTGTCCTGGAACTCATCCACGAAGATCCGTTTGAAGCGCTGTTGGAAGCTTGCCCGAACTTCTGGGTTGTCCCGGATGAGATCTCTGGTCTTGAGCAGGAGATCGAGAAAATCGAGAGCGCCGGCCTTGGCTTTTGCGGCTTCATACGCAAGCACGCAGCCGCGCAGTTCACCGCGCAACGCTGCAGCAAGATCGGCATTGGCGTCGGTCTCGAAACCGCTCAGAGTGTTTTGCAGGTTTTCGCGCGCCCGCCAAACATCCTCGCGCGGGACGCCGCTGCGGTAATTCCTGCCGCTGCCTTTTCGCGCTTCTTTAAAGTTGCGATTGCGGCTCAGCTCGATGAGGCCCGCCTCGAGCCGATCGTGGTCGCGGGTTGCCACCGATTCGGTGCGACGGATCTCGTCCGCGAGCTTCCTGGCCGCCCAGCAATCCGCGTACAAAGTGTCCCGGCCATCGCCGGGCGGCTCCAACAAATCGGTAAAGCCATTCAAGAGCTGAACCAGCTCGTCCACCCGTGTGCCGCGGTCGAAGGGTGGGCGCTGCCACTCGCTGTCGAAATCACGCCATTGGATCAGCTCCCAGCCTGCCCGCCGCAACCGATCGATGGGACCTTCGCCGCCATCCGCTTGAGCGCCAAAACCGCC
>JAHKKJ010000457.1 GCA_020027655.1 Deltaproteobacteria bacterium
AATGATCAATAAACCGCAATCTTGGGTAATCTCGCGATGAGCTCCTTGTCTCTTCGTCTCCAAGTCTCCTTGTCTTCAAACGGAGGGGCAATGGTGAGCGCCGGGGAAATCAACACAATTCTGGTCGGCCGCGATATCCGCAAGACGTTCCGTCGCGATACCGGTGAAATCGTGCACGCTCTCGACGGTGTTTCGCTTGAGGTAGAACACGGCACACTCACGGCCCTGGTGGGACCGGACGGCGCGGGTAAGACTACGCTCATTCGTTTAGCGGCGGGGTTGATGACCGCGAATGGCGGGGAGTTGAAAATTCTGGGTGTCGACGTAGCCGCCGATCCCCAGCAAGTTCAAGATCGCATCGGTTACATGCCGCAGAAGTTCGGGCTCTACGAGGACCTAAGCGTTCAGGAGAATCTGGACTTTTATGCGGATTTGCACGGTGTCACGGCCGAAGAACGTCGCGAACGCTACCCGCGACTTATGGAGATGACGGCGCTGGGTCCCTTCACGCAACGCTTGGCCGGAAGGTTATCGGGCGGAATGAAGCAGAAACTCGGGCTTGCCTGTACCTTGGTCCGCGCACCGGAACTTTTGCTCTTGGATGAGCCCACGGTGGGCGTTGATCCGCTTTCGCGCCGCGAGCTGTGGGAGATCATTCGACAGCTCGTGAATGATCAAGGTCTGACCGTATTGCTCAGCACTTCCTATCTCGATGAAGCCGAGCGATGCGATCGCGTGATTGTAATCCACCAGGGAAGGGTGCTGGCGCAGGGACACCCAAGCGACGTGAGCGGGTTGGCCGCAGGCCGGGTTTTTGTCGCCGCGCCGCCTGCCGGTCGGAAGGCCAGGGAGTTCCAGGCCCGGCTATTGGACCATCCGGGCGTAGTCGATGCGGTGCCGGAGGGCGGTCGAGTACGGTTCGTGCGAGCCGCCGACACTGACCCTTCAGCGCGTAGAGAAATTTCTTTCGATGATGTAGTCGCGACTCCCGTGCCGCCGCGATTTGAAGACGGATTTATGGTGCTTTTACAACAGGGGACAGACAAGGAGACAAGGAGACAAGGAGTCAAAGATATCGACCAGGAGACAAGGAGAAAAGGAGAAGGGGAGACGGAACACTTCCGCTCCTTGTCTCCTAGTCTCCCCGTCTCCTTGTCTTCCGAAGGTGACGCCGTCGTTCAGGTCCGTGATCTGGTGCGCCAGTTTGGCAGCTTCGCCGCCGTTAACCATATCAGTTTCGACGTGCAACGGGGCGAAATCTTCGGCCTGCTTGGTCCAAACGGCGCGGGTAAGACAACTACGTTTCGCATGCTGTGCGGGTTGCTGCCTGCGACCAGCGGCACACTGCGAGTGGCGGGTGTAGACCTGCGCCGCGCCCGCGCTTCGGCGCGCCAGAGGATCGGCTACGTTGCCCAGAAGTTCTCGCTTTACGGCCAGCTCTCGGTAACCGAGAATCTAGAATTTTTCGCCAGCGCTTATAACCTGCGAGGCGCGCGCAAGCGAGACCGCATCGACTGGGCTTTGCAACAGTTTGATCTCGCCCCGTTGGCTGGATTGCCGAGTGGAAATTTGCCCGGCGGGTTCAAGCAGCGGCTGGCGATGGCAGCGGCATTGTTACATGGGCCGGAAATCCTCTTCCTTGACGAGCCCACCAGCGGCGCCGATCCTTTGGCTCGCCGGGAGTTTTGGCGACGCATCACTGCGCTTTCCGAGCAGGGTGTAACGGCGGTAGTGACGACTCATTTCATGGAAGAAGCGGAATATTGTGACCGGGTTGCGATCATGGACGCCGGCCGAATGCTGGCTCAGGGTACGCCCGCCGAGATCCGCAGCCGCGCACTCTCCGAAGAAGAGAGAGAGCCGACCATGGAGGATGCGTTTATCGCTGTCGTCGAACAGGCGCGCGAAGGTGAATCGACCAGCCGGGGTGCGGCATGACCAGGAAGTGTGGAGCGCCGATGCGAGCGCCGCAAACGCATATGGCTGATAGCTTATGGCATATGGTTAAAACTACGAACCATACGCTATAGGCCATAAGCCATAAGCCAAACTATGAGTTTTTTTCAGCAGTCTAAAAAAATGCGGCGCGTCGGGTCTCTCGTGCGAAAGGAAACCCGACAGATCATCCGGGATCCCAGCAGTATCGCGATCGGCATTGTATTGCCCGTGGTTTTGATTCTGCTGTTCGGTTATGGGCTTTCGCTGGACGTGACCCATGTTCCGGTGGCTGTCGTGTTGGAAGATCCGTCGCCTGCGGCGACGGACTTGGCTGCCAGCTTCCAGCTCTCTCCCTATTTCGACGTGCAACTCATGACATCGATGCCGGAGGCTCGGCAGCTCATGCTCGCCCGAAAAATAGACGGCGTTGTCCGTATCCGCCCGGATTTCGGCAGGCAACTGAGTATGGGAGATGCCGAGGTTCAATTACTTGTCCACGGTGTCGATGCCAACCATGCCCGCATTATACAGAGTTACGCCCAGGGGGCCGTCAACCAGTGGGCCGCGAAACGAACCGCTCAAGGACAAGAGGTTTTGAGCGGGCCGGTGGTCGTCCAGAGTCGGCTCTGGTTTAACGAGGCCAACGAGAGCCGCTACTTTCTGGTTCCCGGTCTGATCGTTTTGATCATGACACTGATTGGTGCCTTTCTCACATCATTGATAGTGGCGCGGGAGTGGGAACGCGGGACGATGGAGGCTCTGTTTGTAACACCCGTCCGCCCCGATGAGATTTTGCTCGGCAAGACTATACCGTACTTCGTGCTGGGTATGATCGGCCTGGTGTTGTGCCTTCTCGCTGCCAAGTTTCTTTTTCATGTCCCATTTCGCGGATCGGTGGCTGTTCTGACCGGCGTCTCGATGCTCTACCTGTTGGTGGCGCTCGCTATCGGGCTCTTGATCTCATCTGGGTTCAAGAGCCAATTCGTGGCGAGCCAGATCGCTCTGCTGGTTACTTTCCTCCCCGCCCTGATGCTTTCGGGATTCCTCTTCGATTTACGCAGCATGCCGGCCGTAGTCGGTCTGATTACTCATGTGCTGCCCGCCCGCTACTACGTCACTCTGCTGCAGACGATCTTTTTAGCCGGCGATATCTGGGCGGTCATCCTGCCGAATGCAGCGGTGTTGGCCGGGATGGCGGCGGTGTTACTGTTGCTGACTCGAAGGGCGATTCAGAAAAAATTGGATTGAGGCAAACTATGCTCGAAGCGATTTTCCGCATACTCGCGCTCACCCATAAGGAGCTGCTGGCGATCCTGAAGGATCCGCGGAGTCGCTTCAGCCTTCTGATACCGCCGATACTCCAATGCCTGATTTACGGATACGTGGCGACTTACGACTTGAACGATGTTCCGTACGCTGTGCTTGATCAGGATCGCAGCGCCGCTTCCCAGAAGCTGCTGGCCGGACTAGACGGCTCCGGAGTGTTCCGCCGCGTGGCCAATTTACATAAGGCAGAAGATGTGAAGAAGATGATTAACGAACGGCAAGCTTTACTGGTGATTCAGATCGATCAGGACTTCGAGCGCCGGCTTCTCTCCGGCCAGCAAGCCAACGTGCAAGTGATTGCCGATGGCCGGAACTCCAACACTGCAGGCACAGCTACGGGCTACGTCAACAGCATCGTCAATACGTTCAACACCGATTGGCGAACGGCCCACGGTCAAAGCGGATCGCCCATCCGGCTCACTACCCGGGCCTGGTACAACCCGAATCTGGAGACCCGCTGGCATATGATTCCGGCCTTGATCGGCACGCTTACGTTGTTGCAGACGCTGCTGCTGACTGCTCTGTCAGTCGCCCGCGAACGCGAACAGGGCACCTTCGATCAGTTGCTCGTCACGCCCTTCCGCCCTGTCGAAATCATGGCCGGCAAGGCGCTGCCATCCATGCTCGTCGGCATTGTGCAGGCGACGTTGATCCTGCTGGTGGCACAGCTCTGGTTCCGTATCCCGTTCGCCGGGTCCTTCTTCACGCTCTATACAGGGCTTAGCATATTCGTGCTCGCGTCGACCGGAATTGGATTGCTGGTCTCGTCGGTGGCAGCGACCATGCAACAGGCGATGCTCTTCTCGTTTCTAATCATGATGCCATTCGCGCTCTTATCGGGATTAGCCACGCCGATCAGCAGCATGCCGGAGATTCTTCAGTACCTCACGCTCATCAACCCGCTGCGATATGCGATCGATATCGCGCATCGGGTTTATCTCGAAGGAGCGGGGCTTGGGCTGCTCATCCCGGAACTATGGCCGCTGGCGGTGATCGCCGTGGTCATGCTCTCGGCGGCCTCGTGGATGTTTCGTCATCGGCTGACGTAA
>JAHKKJ010000064.1 GCA_020027655.1 Deltaproteobacteria bacterium
AACTGGTGGGTATAGACCTGACGCTAACCAAGGTCATCTGGCTGAATCCCCGAAAGTCCAATCCTGCCAGGTAGGCTCTCCCGTAACGAAGCGCTGTCAGGAAGGTCCGAGATCGGACATAGGCAGGATCCGATAGGCGCCACTGGATAAATCGTTCCGCTAAGTCGGACGCGGCTTCGAGCGGGTCAAGCTTTCTTTCCCGTCTGCTCTGCGCCAGACGAAAGGCGAGTTCTTGAACAGCCGTGGTTCGCGCCCGGGCCCGAAAACTTTCTTGAGTCAAGTGGAGGCGATAATCCAGCAACGCCTTGTTCAAATTGACAACCAGACCTTTTTCTGTGAGGCGAAGAATGAGATCGACATCTTCGGCTCCGTCCATACTAGGCCGGTACGGAGTAGCGATAAGCGCGTCTCTGCGGATTACCATCGACGAGTGAACAAAGCATGTTCGGGACTGAATCTGCTGCTTGATTTGTGACCACTCGGTGGGTAGATACGAGTGTCCTAAAATCTTGTTGCTTGAATTAATGAGTCGAACCTGAGTGCCGCAACCGATGACACGACCCGAGTGAGCCGACAGAAAGTCGAGTTGATTGCTGAGTCGATCGGGATGGGCGATATCATCAGCGTCCATCCGCGCAATCCAGTACGCATCACTTGCCTCTATCGCCGTATTCAACGCCGCAGAAATGCCGTAGCCTGAACTCTTAATCAGCCGAAACCGCTCGGAAAAAAGACGCGTACCCAGCGTATGGATGACTTCGGGAGCTTCAACCGCGTCGTCTATGACCGTTATGCAACGCGGTTGCAGGGTCTGCGCGGCGATGCTTTCTAACGCATGCCGTAACCATGGCACCGTCGCCCTAGCGGGTATGATGATTTCAACTGAGTTTCGGAGATCTGACATATGAGATTCGAATCGGCGCCCTATACGCTCGTCATGTGGAGGGGGTCAATATGCGGCGGCTTGAGATGAGGGATCTCGTTGGCTTGTTTTCGGCTTAATGCTGCGAAACGTTCAAAAATCCCGGCGTACTCCTTGGCTGCTTTTTCTGCGCTGAAGTGCATTGCAATTCTTCGTCCCCCGGCTTTTGCCATCTGTTCCATACGACTCGGGTCTGAGAGAAGATCAACACAAGCTTGTGCATACCGTGTCTCCTCACCTAAACCGTTGTCGATGAGGATACCCGTTTCAGGGGTAATTAATTCGTCTTGGCCGCCAACGTCGGCGAATATTTGCGGTACTCCCAGCGCCATGGCTTCGTAAGAAACCAGCGCTACGCCTTCGTACGCCGAAGGCATCATGAGTATTGTCGCATCTGCGAGTAGCTCCGCTGCGTTTGGATGAGCGCCGAGGAGATGAAGGCGATCAGTTAACCCGTGCTTCATAATTGTTGTTTTCACGGAACCCATCAGATGCCCGTCTCCGACCATGGCGAAATGGGCTCTACAACTCGGGTCGAGTTCAAAAACCTTGGCCACGGAACGCACGTAGACCTCGGGCCGCTTTTGATTTGCAAACCTTCCGACGAAAAGCACCACCGGCGTCTCAGCACTTACATTGCACATATTATGCAAGAGGCCGCGGCGATTTCGCGATATCTCCTCAATTCGGGCTCTATTCGTCCCGATATAGATGACGCGCACGGAATCCTGTGACAACCCATACTTTTGGTACATTAACTGCGCTAATTTGACGTGGCTGACTGTCCTAAGATCTATGAATTCTCTTCCTACTTTGGCGCTAATCGTGGGATAGCCGCCGCCAGGATCGGGCGCTTCAATTCGGTCGATGATAGGGAGCCACGGGGCGAAGCGCTTAATCACTTTCGCCGCGCGGTAAGCGGCTTCCGAGTTCATGATGTATATACAATCGACATGGTGATTGAAGATGATATGCAACATCCCTTTGACCATATCGGCAGGTTTCAGAAAGTCTGCCAAGTGGTAGACCGATGCAGCGGTCTTTCGGGCTACTGCATCCCACGAATGAGAAGAGGAAAGCGTGGTTACAATAGTAATCCGAAAGCGGGAAGCATCCAGGAGTCTACAGAGATCAAAGATGATCTGCTCGACTCCTCCTTCAATGAGCCATGCGGTTGCAATTAAAATATGGATTCTGTCGTCTGTGGGACTAGCAAAAAGGGGCGCGATTTTCTCAGAAGGAAACCCGTGATTTCCTATTGAATTGCCATCTTCTATCGGCGGGTTTGCGAGAAACAGACCATAAAACAGGGATGAGACAACATGTTCAGCTTTGGCCCCAAGCGCGGTTTTGATCTTCCTTCGAACCGTGAACGCCTCGTCGGAGCACAGCATTCTGTAATAGATACGATCATAAAGCTGTATGCATTCGCGCTGAAAGTTCTCGCCGAGAACCCGACTGCCGACGGATCTGAGATCTTTGCGAATCGATTCCGGGCCGCGGAATCCGGTCATGATCGAGTTTGGCGAGAAGCGTACTAAACTCTGTTTCCAACACTGTTCGGAGGATGGGTGCTGATCGACAAACTCGACCATGAGATCGCAATCGCTCGCAACTTTCTCTGGAGCGGTTGTTACTTTTGTCGTGTCCTCCCTTGTCACAAGAGCCAGAGGATGGCGATGGCCTTTAAGACCAGGAGCCTCAGCCGAATTGGCAAAAAGAGAAGCACAGCCTTCTCTTACTGCGATAAGGCAGTGACGCGGGTGCCCATAGCACTCCAGTGCCATTAGGGTACATTCTAAAGCTTCCGGGGGAAGCCTGCGCAGCGCGCCAAGGCTTGAGTAGAACAGGCGGTAACGGCTCTCTGAGGCAGTTGCGGCTCTTTCTTCGAGCGACCAATCACGAAAAGTTTGGCCCGCCAACCAATCTTCCAAATCAACTGTCTCATCACCATCGCTAGCGACCGACAAACCCGCCGCGTAAGTGCGTTTAGCGTTTAGAACACTGTCATAGGTGTACAAATCACAATGCTTAGCTTGAATATACCGAACAACATCCACATGGCGTTTTCGCGATGTACTGAGCAAGGAGTTCTTTCGGATTCGGTAGCGGTAAAGAGCGGCCGGGCAAAAGAGAATTCTTTTACCCGTTTTTGCCAAACGAATATTGAGCTCCCAGTCTTCATAGCCGGAACGCATCGACTCATCATACCAGAGATGATACTTCTTGACGGCTTCATTCCGAAGCATGATGCCCGCGCCCCATTGATTTTGAATGCGAATGACATAAGGATTGCAGGCTTCACCCCAGACGGTGCCGTGTTTCGGTCCGCCAAACAGTTGAATACCGGATACGGCCGCGACCGCGCCCTCTTGCTCCTCCAGAAGCCAGGAAAGTTTCTCCAAGCACTGTGGTAGGATTAGATCGTCGGCGTCCAAAAAATAAACGTAGTCACCAACAGCGTTACGGGCGCCAGTGTTGCGCGCCCCCGCAAGCCCACGGTTTTCTTGGTGGATGACCCGGATGCCGGGATGATTGAGGCTTTGAAGGACTTGGAGTGTTCTCCGCTGGGTGGAACCGTCGTTGATAATAAGCACTTCGGTCGGTGGAAGTGTCTGGTTGAGGAGGCTTCCTAAGGCGTCCTTAAGAAACACGCCGTCGTTGAAGCAAGGAATGACTACGCTGATCTTAGGAGAGTGAAGCACCGGTCTTCCTCTTTTATAACGTATACCGGACTCGGGCTTTTTCCGTCGGCGAGATGCACATCATATGGGGTCGAGAACTACGCCGCCGGAAGTCAGGCGAAGCTTTTCGCATGCTTCCTCATGGCAAACCTGGATTGAACAGTTTGCGCCATATCGAAATCACCCTCCCAATGACTATATGGTTCCTGATTCTGTTGAATTGGTCCTGTGATCTCTGTAGCCGTATTGCAAGATCGTGTAACTTGGTCTCCAGATCGATAATTCGCTGCCCAGGATGCCGGATGTCTTTCAGTGGAGAATCTAAGAGTATGGATATTTTGTCGGCGTCTTCCTGAGAAGCGAAAAGCGTTTGGAAGCTATTCTCACGATCTATCATGTAGGAGATTAAGGTATTTGAATCAACATGAGGAAAAAGCTCTTGCAACACCCACTGTAGATGTTCACGAATAGTTTTCGCACTAGGCCTTAATGGGGTTACCCAAGGAGCATTATCAACGTACCACCACAGCAAGCCGCGGGCACATAAGTCTTCCATCCGAATCGAGTCGTCATTTGCAAACTCTTGATCGAAAGCTTGAATTCTCCCATCGCCCATTCGTACCAGATTTCTGGGAATACAGTCCCAGGCTTCGGATTTGAGATGGATTCCATTTCCACCAAGTTGTTGAGATTCAATATAAACCATCCAGTCCTTAATCCTCTGCAAAAAAAGCATTTCGTTCGACGACATCGCAGCACGTAACAAGTCGAGTTCGACCAGAGAACCTTGAAGAAAGGCTTGGGTGTCGAGCAGATTAAGTCGAAATGTCGATCCAAGTAAAACCCGCTCGCGGGACGACAGGTGGGGATAAAGCTTTCTGATCCGTAACTCGCCATCCGCTCGTTCGAGAGTCGTCAGCGAATAAAGGCTCTGGCTTTCTGTAGGGCGCTCTGACCAGACAAGCCAAGAAAAGTCCGGAAGATCTGCCTCTTGTCTAGCGGCCAACGCAAGAAAGGAATTGCTTAATTCTCCCAATAAGCCTGCCTTGCCAACTTCGGATAGAATTAAGGCCTGGTTGCCATCAACATGCCTTTCTGGCCTAAGATAGTCCTCAAACCGATAGCGCGAGGCCCAGTAAGAGATCATTTCGCTGCGAAGCGACACAGCTTCGTCTGTCAATATAACTCTCGCGAGTTTGTAATCAGGATATGGGTACAAAAAGCGGACAGCCGCCATACCTGCTTCTCGAGCGAGGCTATAGAGCTTTGCCTTTGAAAAGGTTTCTACAGAGTGAAAGGTGGGATAACCCTGGAGGCCTTCCAATTCCATTCCGCAATGATCCTCACCGATTCCGAGAAAATATTTGATGCCCAATTGATTCTCAATCGCAATGACTATGATTCCGTCTTCCTTGAGCGAATCCGAGGCAATCTGTAGACATTGCTGAAAAGGATTCGCAGCGTTTATGTAGCCTTTGCTCCATTCCAAGACACCTACTAGGAAGACAACGTCGTAATCCGGTCGTGGGGTCATGCTGTTGATATCTGCCACGAAGACACGCACGTTTGGCAGGTCACGACACCGAGATGCGCAAATGCTCGCCCTGGTTTCAGATCCTTCGATTCCGTCTACGTTTGCGAACTTTTCTCCCAAAGCGCGTGTCACAGCACCACATCCTGCGCCTAGTTCCAAGACGCGAGCGTTCGATGTGATGGGGAGGCAGCGAATGATTGCTCCTCGATGCATTGATAGGTGATACCGCTGAGCCCACGAATTGATGTTCTTATGCAGATCCCAAGAGATTGCTGAGAGATCAGAAGTTGAATTGATCAACTCAATGAGAGTCTTCTCCTCTATCTGACCATCCGAATACTGGAATTCCCGCGTTCCATCGGAGATATAAAATCGATCTGCAGCCTGATGAAAAGAAAGACCAAATATATTCATCGTTAGCGCGGTAGGGTATGATCGGGACCGGGACGAATCCCGGGTCCGTTGCCATGAGCCGATTCGCTCCAACTGTGGGGCAAGAAGAACCTCCCGGTAAAAGAGTCATTCTCATTTCTTATTTCGATATGGCGAAAGCCCCAGCGCCAGTCGTACGCATGTTTGAAGCGCTCATTCCAAATTCCTACGTTCAGCAAGTAGAGCCCCGTATTCAAAAGCAACTGGGGAATGGTCAGGGTAACTCGTCCAAAGTTGTTATGAGAACGAAGCACAAAGCCCGTCCAGGGAGAATGACACGATACATAGTTTTTTTCGTCTCCCAGGGACATAGCGAAAGAAAACGTTAGTTCTTTAATCTCTGGATCTTTCTCGTAATCAAAATGAACGATGAGTGACTCGCCAGTGCGGAAGCAAGACCTTACATTTCCCTCTACATCGCAGATTTCAACGTTCCGCAGTCGTGCACCCTCAATGAGCTCTGGTTTTGCGGTTTCAGAACGGAGCGTTTCTTCACGATCGTTGGCAAGCAGATACGCCCCGACAGCATTCGATGCGTCACCATCCTGAACTATGCGGCCTCTTTCAATCCAGATTACCTTGTCGCATACTCGTACGATTTCATTCATGTTATGGCTAACAAAGATAACCGCTGTTCCTCCCGCTAGGCTCCGCCCAATCTGACGCGTACATTTAGCTCGAAAACTATTGTCACCCACGGCAAGAACCTCGTCGATCAATAATATATCTGGTCTTAGGTGCGCAGCTATGGCGAATCCCAGCCTTAAATGCATCCCGCTAGAATAGAACTTGACTGGCATGTCGATGAACTCGTCCAATTCGGCGAAGGCCACTATTTCATCAAACTTGCGGTCGAGCTCTTTTTTGCTGAGACCGAGAATCGCTCCGTTCACGTAAATGTTTTCCCGTCCTGTGAGCATTGGGTGAAAACCGGCCCCTAGTTCAATGAGAGCGCCGACTTTTCCACGAATTGTAATCCTTCCTTTGTCTGGCGGAATCACCCCATTTAACAGCTTTAACAGCGTGCTTTTACCTGCACCGTTGGATCCGATCATACCAAGACATTCGCCGCGTTTAACTTCAAAGGAGACGTTGTCGATCGCCCAGAATTCGCTTTTGCGCAACCGATCCGTCACGAGTGGGACGCGGAAGATGCCACACGCAACGTCCTGCGCCGCAAAGAACATGGAACGCTTCAAGGAGCGGCAGAATTTTTTACTGACACCCTCAACGTTCACCAAGATGTCGGTTGACACTGTTGTTACTCTTTGCTCAGGCGAATTGGGATACGCGCGGCAGGGCTAAATTAAAAAAGCGCCAACCTCCTAGAAAGACCAGCAGGGAAAATATCCAGGAAGAAATAAATGCGGCCGACATGGTCAATCCACCGTAAGCAACAAGGTCCTGACTGGCTATCAGCAGCGGGCTCACCGGATTGACGATGTTGATCAGAACGAATGGCCATTCGAAAGGCGGGGGGTAGAGAACGGGTGTGATGAACATGCCGAGGGTGAGGGCAATGCCTAGGGCGTTGCCAACATCACGCAAAACCAGGTTGGCAACGGACATCACGAATCCTACTCCAAGGGCCAGTAAAATAAGAGGAGCTAAGGTGAACGGCATGAAGATAGTCTGCCATTTGAACGGTACGCCATACGAAGTGAAAATCACCGCTAGTGGCACTAGGCGAACGACAAAGTCAAAGATAGGAGAGCCAGCACTTGCAAAGACAAGGGCAACTTTCGGAAAGTTGACTTTGGTGACCAAAGAGCCGGCCGCGGCCAAACTACCGGTTGAGCTGGCGAGACAGCCTGTAAAGAGCTGCCAAAGGCTTATTCCCCAAAGCGCGTAGGCAACGTAGGGTATCGGGGTTTCACTGATGGGAATTGTGCCCGACGTCTTTAGAAGAACAAAGACGGCAACTGTGGCTATCGAAGGAATAATTGCCCACAAATAGCTCAGCACGGACTGGCGATATCGCGCCGATATGTCTCGCAGGATGAGGCGCCAGATAAGTTCTCGGCTGTCTAAGAATTCTCTAAGGATAATTCCCCAAACGTGCCAGCTCTGACGACATATGCTGTCCGAGGTGTAAATTACCTCGACCGATGCCCGCGGGGATGAGGACGGAAAGGCTTCAATATCATGAACGGAATGGAGTGATTCCATACGTGCCGCAAACAAGTTTAATTATATCACAAAAGAATTATAATAAGCGGAAATGTTCTGGAGTTGCTAACTATGACGCTTCACGTATCGCCTCTACTTTCCTTATCGATTTTCGTCTTCGGAGCGATCGTCGGCAGCTTCTTGAACGTTTGTATTGTCCGAATTCCTAAGGGTGATTCGATTGTTCATCCTCCTTCGCACTGTCCAGGCTGCAAGAAGCCCATTCGATTTTACGATAATATTCCGTTGGTAAGTTATATTGTGCTTCTGGGTCGGTGTCGCTCCTGCCGCGAGAGGATCTCGCCGCGCTATTTCTTCGTCGAGCTGTTGATGGCAGCTTTGTCGGTAGCTCTCTATTATCAGTTCGGTTTCAGTCTTGCGTTTCTGGTCAGTCTTATCTTTGTGGCGGCTTTGATCGTGATCTCGTTTATCGACCTGGACGTCAGGATTGTGCCGGACGTGATCAGCCTGCCCGGTATCGTTGCCGGTCTATTGTTTTCGGTTGTGGCCCGCTATGTTATCAGTGATCCGTTTGAGATCATTCCATCGCCGCTCAGTGCGTTAATTGGAGTGCTGGTCGGCGGCGGATTCTTGTTAGCACTGGCGTGGGCATACGAGGCTTTCACGGGTGTGGAAGGTATGGGTGGTGGTGACATTAAACTTCTGGCCATGATCGGAGCTTTTCTCGGTTGGACATCGATTCCGTTTACGCTTTTTTTTGCTTCGCTCACCGGCTCCGTCATCGGGCTTGGGTTCATGATTGGAAAAGGTGTTGGCAGGAGATTCGGACTTCCTTTTGCCCCTTTTCTCTGCCTGGGAGCGCTCCTATACCTATTCTTCGGCAGCGAACTCATGGAATTCTACTTTCCCTCGAGTTGAGGCTTCTCTAAGGCTGACTCTCAATTTTGTCAATTTTACATGTCCTGGAGCGCATTTTGGTTTACGCGCTGGCCTTTCTCGTACTGGGCACACGTAAAAGATTATTTTATCAATAGGTTGGCAATCGATTTCGCGAGACCGCCCATTGGTATGCTTCTTGCGCATCACGGGTCGCTGAACCCGCGTAGAATTGTCGTAGTCGTGGCCGAAAATTCGAGAAGCTTATTGTTGCAAAAGGGCGGTTTTATGACTTTGCGGAAATTTGTAAGAGTCTTGTCGGACATTAAGGGATTCACTTTAGCGGAAATGATGGCCACGGCGGGAGTAGTTGCAGTCTTGGTGGCGGTCGCGGTCCCCAATTATCTCGCCTTTCAACCGAATATGCGTTTAAACGGCGCTTCCAGGGAGGTCTTGGGCAAGCTTATGTGGGCTCGCTCCAAGGCGGTCCAGAACAACAACACGTCTGTGGTCACTTTTATAACCGATCACACCTTTCAAGTTTTCAACGATGCCAACGGCAACGGTTCAGCGGATGCCAACGAAACTATAACGATAGATCTTCAAACAGACTATTCCGATGTGACTTTCACCGTGAGCGGTTCCAGCTCTACTCCGACTTTCAATGGGCGCGGAACGGCTAGTAGCGACACGACCGTAACGATTACCAATTCGAGCGGTTCCAAGACCATCACGGTCAGTCCGACAGGCAACGTGAAGATTAGTTAATATGGCTTGCCTAAAAAGAAACTGCCGGAGGAAAAAAGTGTCACAGGGGCAAGGTGGCTTTACGCTTATTGAAGTTCTCATCACGATGATGATTTTGACCATAGGGTTACTCGGAACGGCGGGTCTCACGACCGGGATCATTCGGGGAAACTTTTTTAGCAAGAACATAACTTCCGGTACCGTGATCGCACAGACCCAGTTGGAGGCAGTTCAGAATAAGGGCTACACGAATGCGACCACCACCAACTTCCCTGCAACGGCAACGACGGTCAGCATGGGGGGGGTGAGTTTTAACAGGACGACAACTATCACCGACAATTCCCCGGCAAGCAATATGAAGACGATATCGGTCACGGTGACCTGGAATGAAGCCGACAACGCCGCCCGGTCCGTTTCCCTTCAGACGATCTTGGCTCAATAGAGGAATTTGCGATGCACCGGCTGCAACTCAAGAAAACAGAAGGATTTACGTTGACCGAGCTAATGGTTGTCATGGGCATCGGGATGGTGATGCTAGCGGCAGTGACGACGACGTTTATGGCACAGGCCAAATTCTACAACGCCCAAGAACAAATCAATGAGATGCAACAGAACGCCCGCGGCGCGCTCGACATGATCGCTCGTGAAGTCAAGATGGCTGGATATAACCCGGCAAATGGAGCGATTACCGGAGTAACATACAGCACCTCGCAGTTACAGATCGAGGCGGATCTGGATGCTAGCGGTACAATAAGTACCAGTAGCACCGCTAACGAACGGATTATTTATGTTTTTGACAGCGCGAACAAACAAATCACCCGTCAGGTGGGCTCAGGATCGGCCCAGATCCTTGCCGATAATATCACAGCTTTCGACTTCAGTTATTATCAGGCCGATGGCACTACCCCCGCAACCACCTCAAGCGCGATTCGACAAGTGAAAATCGACATCACCGCCAGAGCATCTAAGCCCGATCCCAACTATACCTCGAACAGTGGTTACAGGACTTATCAGGTATTCAATACAATTACGCCGATAAATCTGGCCCTCTAAATTGGAGACTGATCAAATGCGACATAACAAATTGAGGAGTGTTGACTTAGGAAGAGTTTTCAAAAATGAAAGAGGCTTCCTTCTGATTGCCGCTTTGACGCTTCTTAGTGCGCTTACTTTGTTGGGAACGACAGCATATATCTTAAGCTCGACGGACCTGAAAATCGGCGGGAATTTTAGAAATAGCCACTTAACACTGCAAGCTGCTATGGCCGGCGGCGAGCGCGCC
>JAHKKJ010000458.1 GCA_020027655.1 Deltaproteobacteria bacterium
CACCGCCGAGATTCATAAGACCGAGCTTGGGCTTGGGAATTCGAACCCTACCGCTGGTCCAGAACTTGTACACCGCAGCCAAGATTGCTGCCGGTAAAGCTGCGATTACCAGCACATCGACGAGATTATCGACCAAGCTAGACATGCCGCCGGATTTCGGGATCTCCCATATCCATCAACTGTCTCGATATTGGCAGTCGTTCTGAAAATATTTACGCGATCCACTGTCTGGAATTTTGGATCAGCTCTTCGCGATGTGCTGGTGATCCACGAGATTCCGCTCGCCGCTGTTGCGAAAGAGACGCTTGCTTTTGCGTGGGTAGTCGACGACATCTTGCGCGAGTCTTTGGCCGATGACGAGACAGACCAGCGGTTCGGTACCGTCGTTAATCGTCTCGTGAGCCGCGCTGGCGCCAGTAAAACCGATGAAGTCGCCGGCGCCGATTTTGTAGGTTTGATCGCCGATGACTTCCGTCCCGCGCCCTGACAAAACGTAGATGGCCTCTTCCTCATATCGGTGCGTGTGGAACTCCGTGGACTTGTCACCCGGCGCAATCGAGATCAAATGAATTCCGAGGTTCTTGAGCCCAACCTCATCGCCAAGCGATTTGTCAATTCGAATCGCCGCCGGGTTAAGGTTATGGACTCGCCGAACGCCTTCCATTGCCGCAATCTTTTCAGCCGATAAGTACATGGATGCCCTCCTTCGGAGTTTGGTTCAAAACGTTCAAGCCGCTCAATACGTTCAAACGCTGTAAACTGGTGCTCTGTCCCAGAAGTTCGGCACATAATTCCCGCCTCATTCCGCCCAAAAATCTCCCCTTCCCCTCTTTTCCAAAGAGGGTTAGAGCCCTACGGACAAAATTCCCTCTTTGGGAAAAGGGAAGCTGTGAAAAAATTCATGAGACCCTCAAACAGTTTCGTAAAATCTCCCCTGGCCCCTCTTTTCCAAAGAGGGGAACCGAAAAGCGGAGTTTTTTCGAATGGCGGACTTGAAATTTTTTCTCTCTACTTCCCATTTTTGTAACCTTCCCCCTTTGAAAAAGGGGGAAAGAGGGGGATTTGAACGACTTGAACTGTTTGAACGATTGGAACGTCTGGAACTAATCGTTATTACTCCCCGTTAAGAACGGCACCACAATCTCCGCCAGCTCCTCCGGCTTTTCATGCGGAATGTGATGACCCGCGCCCTGCACGGGAACGATCCGCGCGTTTGGGAACAGCTTAACTCGCGACCCGCGCACCGACTTCATGAAATCACTTTCGGTGCCGTAAACAAATAGAATCGGACATTTCATGCGGCGGATAAAAGCCTCGATCTGCCCCTCCGACATCGCCGTCGTAGTGCGGTAGCGCAGAATCGGATCATGTTTCCAACGGTACCTCCCGCCCTTGTAGCTCGTCCCGTGACGTGCCATGTGAAGAGCCGCATGGTCGGGAATAAGAGGAAAAGTTTTCTGGAGCGCTTTGGCCGCCGCTTCCAATGTTTCATGGGGAAAAGGGATCTCGACGTAGTCTCTCCCTTTCAATCGTTCGGCGACGATGTCCGGCACTTCGTTATCTTTGCGCGCAAAGGGACCGAGGGATTCAAGAAGGACCAAGCGTTTCACTTTTTCGGGGAACACTGCGGCATAAAGCAGGCACATACTGCCGCCCAGGGAATGACCGATGATCGTTAGCGATTCTTTCTCCAGATGTTTTAGAAGACCCGCGAGGTCGGTGAGGAAATCCTCATGCTGATAACCCCGCCCCGTGGTTGGCCATTCACTATCTCCATGACCGCGCAAATCGAGCGCTACGGCATGTTTGATAGGTAACCCGCGCGCAATCATCGCCTCAATGAAATGCTCCCAGCTCCGCCCTTGATCCCGCACGCCGTGAACAAAAACGTAAGTTTCCTCTTTCGGATCCCCCCACTCCCAATAATGAAGTCTCAAACCATCATGAATGAAATAGTGTTCTCTCGGTTGCAAATCCATAAACTGTTCTTCGTGACCTTTCTCTTGCGACCCTTGCGGCTATACTCACTATCCTGCCTGCCGACTCATTTCGCAATCTAATCGGAACTGTGTCTCGCGCAAAGACGCAAAGGCCGCCAAGTTAGAAGAAGAAAGAATTTTATTTGCGTTCTTGGCGTCTTGGCGCGATAACGTTTTTTGTCACCACGGTGGCATCATAAAATGTTAGAGATAAATTCTCACAACTTCGGAGAGTAAGCGCCTAAAATGAAGCTTCTATCGCCTTTCGCCTAACCCCTCCCGCCTTACGGCTAACGTCACTTTCTCGCTTGATCGATGAATTGGCGGATAAAGTCCACTAACTCGGGAGACACCTGTAAAATTTTTTGCTTGAGCCTCTCACCATCCTCGCCGGTGTCGAACCTAGGATGAAACCGCATGGCCTTCTGGGCCTCGGTAATGAAATCCTCATCTTTGGAGAGCGTGGCAAAGGCTTGTCTTAGAGCCGCTACCGCGTCTGGCGGCGAGCCGGGCGGCAGAATAGCTACCCGGCTCATGTTTCCGCTTGCCATATTCGCCACTTTGAGGGCTTCGTACTTGATCCCTGAAGGAGGCTTTCCGAAAATTTGCGTATAGACCTGGGCAAAAGAACTCAGTTCAGGAAAATCTGGGCTGCTTTTCAAGGTGCCATCGGGACTAAACACATCGTGATAGTAAATGGGAGTAACCATCCCGGTCTTGACTAGCTGCGGTTCCACAACACCGCGATAACCCGGTATGCTTTCATCGTGGTATTGAATTTCATTGCGCTGGACGGCCAGTCTGGCATCGCTACTGCTGTTGTAACCGGTGACGTAATCATACTTTAATCCCAGCAGATCGAATGCAAGACGGAAGCGCAGGTCTTTGTTGCTGTCAAAGCTCAGGCCTCCAGCCCGGAACCGTTCCGCCTTCGCGATGTCAGTGGGTTTCTTGATGCCAGGCGGCACATCGGAACGAATGTAGCACACCGTAACTCCGTAAACCGAAGCGATGTAAGGCAACTTGTTAAGGTCGACCCGCAGGGTTGGAGTCCGCATCATTTGATGATTATAGGGACCGGTAAAATATCCCATGGTTTGGCCATCGGGCTTGGCCACCTCCCCCAAGAAGTTGATCCCCGTCACCCCGCCCGCGCCTGCCATGTTTTGAGCGACGATGGTGGGATTTCCGGTTATATGTTTGGCGAGATGGCGCGCCACGACTCTTCCTTCGATATCCGTGGGTCCGCCTGCGGCAAAGTTGATGATAAGGTTCAAAGTCTTTCCCTGGTAAAACGGTCTTTCCGCCGAAAACGACGGTGTCACAAAAAAGATCAAACCGCAGAATGCTAAAATAGCTTCACGCAGACCAAAGTTCATGATCGAAACTCCTTTCTCTTTAGGAAACACTACCGAGAATCATCTCTTTTAATTTGACTTTGTTGACCTTACCTATTTCTGTGTGCGGTAATGAGGAAACCATATCGACCGACTTCGGAACCTTATACGCCGCGAGCTGCTCTTTGCAAAACTGCATCAACGCTTCACCACTGACCGACGAGCCTTCTTTCAGAACTACGACTGCCTTTACCGCTTCACCCCACTCTGGGTCCGGCAGGCCTATAACTGCAGCCTCGACAACTTCCGGATGTTTGTACAGCACGCCCTCGATCTCTAATGGGTAAATGCTGATGCCGCCGCTTTTCACCATGTCCTTCTTGCGGCCGACCACGAACAGGTAGCCTTCTTCGTCGAAATAACCGAGATCACCGGTGTAAAACCAACCATCGCGAAAGGAGGCGTTGGTCGCCTCGGGATTCATGTAATAGCCCTCCGTCGCGAGGGGACTCTGGCAGATGATCTCGCCGACCTCATTCACCGGAACTGGATTGCTTTTGTCATCGACGATGCGCAGATCCACGCACCAGACCGGCCGGCCGCCGGCATTTGGCTTGGTGTCCATATCGGACGGTTTGGAGATGGCCATCTGTCCCGAGTCCGTGGACGCGTAGGTGCGGTAGATGTTCGCCGTGATATTTTTCTTCAAAGCCTCCAGGACGGTTGGATGCACTTTGCCGCCGGTGATGGCCAGGCAGCGCAGCGAGCTGGTGTCATATTTCTTTGTTTCGAGCACATGTAGCATGCGCTCGCACATGGTCGGCACGGCGCCAATATAGGTTATCTTTTCTCGCTCGATGGACTTTAACACTTCTTCCGCGTCAAAACGCTCGTGAAGAATCATCGTTCCACCAAAGTAAACGATTCCCAACGTGAACGACCTTCCGGCGTTGAAGTAAATCGGCGAGGACAGCAGCGCTTTATCGTGAACCCC
>JAHKKJ010000065.1 GCA_020027655.1 Deltaproteobacteria bacterium
GAGCTATCTGGTCAGAGCCAATGAATTATTCAAGAATCCTTCGGGTTATTGGGCAGACGCTGGAGCCGTTACGACCTGAAACCTATGAAGTGGTGTGCTGCGAGAACTATTATCTTGTCCGGTGCCGAGTCAAGGAAGGAAGCCAAGGCAAGAAAGAAGGAGAAAAAAAGGTTAGAGGATTGGCAGCGTTTCTTCGGCTATGGAGGGAGCCAGAGAATCCTCGTATTGGTGAGAACCCGAACGAGGGCACTTCCATGAATGTGGAATTCTTGTATTCCCTGGAAGAGCTAAATCGCCAGGATGAAGAGCGCAAAGAGCCGAGACGTGATCCCAATGCGATGCCTGATCCATATAGTTTCTCAAATACCCTTCGCGCCGTTGGGGAGTTTTTGGACCGCAAGCCTGATGCCAAACTTCTCTTTGCCTCCAATCGTGGTCAGGAGGTGGTCATTCTGTACGAGACAACGGGCGGTGTTCGCAATTTGGAAGAATATCCCATTTCGACGCTATACGAGTTCTGGGTGAAGGAGTATGTGAAAAGGAAAAAGTGAAATGACCTTTGGCATCATGCCACGAAAGCAGCGATGCCAAGCGTTCGACTCACCGGCTGGCGGACAAATCGGGAGGTTGTGATTTTTTTAAGGTGTTCAAGCCAGCCCTGATAAGGCCAGCCTCGACATCTTCTGGCCGAGAGATGAAAGCCTCGAAGAATCCAACAATCTCCCCAATCCCGACGCCCTCTCCCAGAAAATCGTCGAAGACCTCGAAGCCGCCAGCGAACAATTCCGGATATCCAGCACCTTAACACCAAAGTTCAAAGTTTTCCCCGACAGGCCCAAACGCTCCTTCTGGTGGGAGACGAACATTCTTTTCCTCGTTTATCTCCATTCCTGAAAGCTTCTTTTCCAAGCCCGGGATAATCTGTTGTTGCCCGTGGGTGTAAGTCACTGGTTCCTTTCCTCGGCTCGAATCGATGACTTTGCCATTCTCATCGAAGATCGTGTATTCAAAACTCACGACAGAACCATTTTTGATCATTTTATCCTCCTTGACCTTTTTGCTGCCGAATCTGGGTAACCTGATGCAATTGATCCGGGGCAGGAAATAATGGACCGTTTAGACTAAGGCTTCTTTTTCTCTTCCTCGGTCAGCTTGATGGTTTTTCCGCTGTCTTCTGCGCGGGTGATTCTTGGGGCGCGGGCTTCGGGATTGAATAATAGAGCAATCAGGCCAGCGGCCAAAGTGAACATCATGCTTCGTCTTAGTAATCCTTGCATTACAATTCCTTATCGTCTTTAGAAAACAGCAATTTAGCGCCACTAGCCATCCTTCCAGTAAAGACCTACCCATTTGGCCGATACCGGGCGCGGCAAAAAATGTTTATTGTCTAATGCAGACGAAACTCATGGTTTCGCCTTAATTTAGAATACTGGAGGTTCTTCAATGGAAAACAAATCGGAAACCAACAACACGTTACAGGCTTTGTCCCGTGATCTGGCTGATGTCGTCGAGCAAGTCAGCCCATCCGTGGTCGCGGTTAATACCCGGCGTCCTTTGTCTTCGAGCGGAGTTTACTGGCGCGATGGTGTTATAGTCGCGGCTGCTCATACGTTAAGACGTACGGAAGACATTTCCGTAATTCTGGCGAACGGCCAAACGGCTACGGCCACTCTGGCAGGCGCTGATCCAAGTACGGACCTCGCTGTGCTTAAAGTCGACAATGCAGAACTTTCTACTCCGCCTTTCGGCGACCCTTCACAAGTTAAGGTGGGTCATTTAGTTCTGGCTCTCGGCCGTGGTGCCCGGAGAGGGCTTAACGCCACGTTAGGCATCGTCGGCGTTTTGAGTGGAGCGTGGCGTACCTGGCGCGGCGGGCTAATCGATCAATTCATCGGTTTGGATCTCGCCCTCCACCCGGGTGCTGCAGGTGGTCCGCTGATAGATGCTCAGGGGCATGTCTTGGGTATTAACACCCTAGGACTGTCGCCTAATATGGCGTTAACTGTTCCAGCTTCCACAGTGAATCGTGTAGTCGCGCATCTGCTCGAAAAGGGGCACATGGACCGGGGCTATCTTGGCTTGGGCATGCACCCCATACCGCTTCCGGAAGATCTTAAGAGCGCGCTAAAGCTTTCCGCCGACTCGGGCTTAATCGTTATAAGCGCGGAACCAGAAGGGCCCGGCAGTAAGGCAGGTGTGCTGATCGGTGATGTGATAGTAGCTCTCGAAGGCACAGCCGTGAGGAACATTCGTGATTTGCAAGCCTTTCTTGAACCAGATTTCATTGGCAAAACGATAGCAATATCCATAATCCGGGGTGGCAAACCCGTTGAGATTAAAGTCATCATCGGTGAACGAAGACGAAGAAGTGCTTAGAAAACAGGTAAGGGCCGCGTGACGAGTGTTCTTATAGGAGCAAGTTCCGAAGTAGTACGGGCCGGGCTGGAGTCCCTACTGGCCACGGTCCCTACGTTTAAGATTGTGGGGAGTTTTCCGATTGGCGCTGCATTAGCTCAGTTTGAGGAATTGCAACCAGACGTCCTGCTTTTAGACCTAGAGTCGCCAGAGGATGAGTCTATGTCACTCGCGATGGAGTCGGAGATCAGCCCGCTGGTTGTCTTAACCGACAATACTGAGAATTCTCTGGTAGTAGAGGCGTTAGGTTCCGGCACGCGAGCAATACTGCCACGCGATGCGACGTCCGAAGAGATTGTAGCCGCGATTCAAGCAACCGCAACGGGGTTGGTCGTGCTACACCCCCATGTGCTTCGTTCGATGCTGTCCCCGATTCTCCCCGGGGAAGAATCAGAACCCGATCCTTCGGATCAAACCCTTACTCCGCGAGAGATTGAAGTACTGCGTATGGTGGCGGAGGGACTGGGTAACAAGGAGATCGCATCTCGGCTAGGAATTTCGGACCACACCGTTAAGTTTCACATTAGTTCAATCTTCGCCAAACTTGGCGCCTCCAGCCGCACCGAGGCGGTTACCGTCGGTATCCGGCAGGGCTTAATTATGGTTTAGAGATTCAGCGAACTATCGACAAAGGACGAAAGACAATGAGAATGGTATTCTCGGTACGGTCGATGTTGGGCAGGTTGTTTGAGCCGCTTCGCTCCGGCTCCGCAGTTTCTAAGGTTGGACAGGGTTTCGTCGTCCCTGCAGGTCCAAGCTAACCACAAAGGAGGAGTTATGTTGGAAGAGATCTTTGGCCATTATCGGGACTATTCGCTTTTTGTACTGCGCGCGTTTGTGGGAATAGTTTTCCTTACTCATGGCACGCTCAAGTTTCTGGGGGGCGTTCAAGGTTTCGCTGGATATCTAGAGCAGCTCGGCGTTCCTCTGCCGGGGCTCATGGCGCCAATCGTTATGGCGATAGAGTTTTTCGGAGGGCTAGCTATTATCCTTGGGACGGCTACGCGCCTAGTGGCGCTTTTGCTTATTGGTATTATGCTGGTTGCCATGCTCACTGTAACGCTCAAGGTAGGATTCGCTGGCGGTTATGATCTCAACCTCGCTTGTCTTGGTGGTCTTCTCGCCCTGCTCCTAGCCGGACCAGGGAAACCTGCAGTTGGAGGGGATCTGTAGCTTTTATCTTGTATGCCGCGAAGTTGTAGGGGTCCTTATTTTCCTTGAACGGACGAAAGAGGTCACGAGAGAAGCTATCGCGGTGCCCTGCATGTCCTCTGATCACAAGGCGTCAGAACCAGCATTTCTGCACAAATAAGTCCTGCATTGGAGCGGGACCTTCCACAAAACCTCACGCAAATCATGAATAAGGATCTTGCTTGTTTTCGGCATGCCTTTTGCCTCCGTCCATTACTGTAGGAGGGCCAAATTTATGATCGAACCGAAGCACATTAAAGCAGGGGCGCTGACTCTCGGCGCCATGATCGTATCTTTCGCGGCCAACGGCGAAACTTTCGTGACAAGCTTCTTAGCTATGCTCTTGGGGGCTGGGTTAATTTTTGCTTCGCAAACGCTGTGGCCGTAAGATGGCTGAAGAAGAATCTTCGCACATCATTTCCTCGTTTCCGTAATTCCGAAAATGAGAAAATGTCATTGCTCCCCTTCCCGATGATTTGGCTTTCACTCTCCGCGCTTGGCTCCAGGACCGAGCCCCTGCCAGAGCTTCCGCTGCTGGGTTATTGGTTCTCAGTCTCACCAGGACGAGAACAGCCCAACATCTTCTGGGTCAGAGACGAAAGCCTCGAAGAATCCGACAACCTCCCCGAGCCCGCCGTACTCGCCCAGGAAATCGTTGACGACCTCGAGCCGTCCTCGAACAATTCCGCGAAATCGCCACCGATGTGGAGCAAACGGAAAAGAGCAGGAGGTGCGTAACGCACAATGGCGAGGCAGGCACAATTGGTTTTGCCAACATCTTGAGAATATCTCCCATGAGGCTTTGAGCAAGTATTAGGAACCTTCCGCAGTAGACTCAGACATCACCTGCGAGATCGTTACGAAAACTCATTGAATCGATTTTTTTGTTGGCATACGATCTGTCCTGTGCGCGGTGCTAGTTTTAGGGGGTCAGTGTTTGGCTCATGAACATAAATACCAGCCAGAAGGAGCGTGATCACAACCAGGTATGACTAGTCCTCTAATTTCGTTCTTTACGAGTCTCGCTTCGCGACGAGTAGTGGAAACCGTCACGCCCGAGCGGACATTGGCGGATGTGGTTCTCCCGCCTCAAACCCGGCGCACGCTGGAGCAGGCGCTAGCCCAGGTTCGCAATCACACCCTGATTTTCCACCGCTGGGGTCTAGGTGAGCGGCACACTTCAGGACGCGGGTTGGCGTTTAACTTTGCCGGGCCGCCTGGGACTGGAAAGACGATCTGCGCCGAGGCTATCGCGCATACGCTCGGCAAGAAGCTTCTCGTTGTCGACTACGCCGAAGCAGAGTCGATGTGGTTCGGCGAGACTCCGAAAAACATCGTCGCTACATTTCGCGCCGCGGCTGAGCAAAACGCAGTCCTCTTCTTTGACGAAGCCGATGCCATCGCGACGCGCCGTTCGGCTGGCGTCCCTTTGCCACATGACCGTGAGAGCAACTTGACCATTAACGTTCTCCTTCGCGAGTTGGAGGCGTTCAACGGCATCGTGATCTTTGCGACCAATCTAGCGGCGAACTTTGACCCGGCATTTGAGCGCCGCATCCGAACCCATGTGCTATTTGAGATGCCGGGAGTGGCAGAACGTGCGCGGATCTGGGAGCTGCAGATTCATCCGAAAAAGACGCCGCTGGCACCGGACGTCGATTTCCGGCAGCTCGCCGAGCGGTACGTGGTGAGCGGTGGCGATATCAAGAATGCGGTCATCAAGGCCGCGGCCGCAGCTGCGGCCGAACCAGGCCCTGACCTAGGCAAGCGTATATGCCAGCGGCATTTCGAATGTGCCACGGAAGAGGTACTCTCGGCAAAGGTCATAATGCAGCAGTCGCTCTTCAACGAGGGCGGCGTTACAACACCCGACCCCTTGAATGTGTGGCGAAAGGTGGAGGCGCGGTGGCGGACCGCCATACTGATGGCGCTAGGGTTAGCCGGCACTGCACTCGTTGCCGCGCTTGTGGCAGTCGCGTTGGTGCTCCTGCGTTAATGCTAACACTTGGGGTCGTGCTTTCATTTCTAAATAATCTTGGCAAGAACGCTCGCAAGACTCCTTGGGTTGGCGGAGGGCGGGGAGATTAAGGGGCCGGTTCTCATCAACCGCGCCAAACTCACATCGACATATTCTGTCTCCGATACGATAGCTCGAACAACCCCGAGATCTCCCGGATCCCGCTGTCCTCGCCCGGGAAATTGTCGAAGACCTCGAAGAACAATTCCGCGAAGGAGTAAAATAAGGGACAGACTTTTCTGGCACCAACAGGCTTGGAAAGTGGCGAACTCTGTTCGTGGATGCTTGCGCCCGTTATTTGCTAACTATCTTTGGTCTCAGTTCATCGAAGCTGCCACCGAAGTAAGAGACATTGTGAAACGCTTCTTTGGCGATGGCCTCAGTCACCGCCCGGGCTTGAGCGCCGTCCCTACCAAGAACGATAATGCGCGTGTTGTGGTCCTCCAGGGCAATGACTTAGAAAAAGCCGTCATCTATTCTCATCGAGCGGGTGTCAAGGCAGCGTCACATTGTGCCTACCGGGAAGCGGTGCTGTACTTTGAGCAGGCTCTAGGCCACTGGCAAAAACAATAAATAGGCTGCGGGAAAATAGTGGGGATGGGCCCCAGCAACCCCGTACATAATAGATCAAACCATGACAAGAGTGGACACTGTAACTTGTTCTGAAACTTGCCCCGATAAACATTAATATACGAAATCGGATACTTAGCCGGTTTAGGCGTCTGGCATAAGCTGTGCGTTCTCCCGACCCATAAATTTCTTTCTCAACGTGTTGCATATCGATTGGAACATGACGGTCCCAGTTACATTGGCTTCATTCGTAGATATTTCCGAGACCCTGTTCGGTGCTGGAAACAAGCGTACAATCATCCAGCTTCGTTGGGTCGTCATTCTCGCTTCCTCTTCACTTTTGGCTTCGACGAATAATCTCCCGGGTGCACCGCTCGTGTACGCATTCGCGCTCTTTCATATTCTTACCAATGCATCACTGTATTTTTTACAGCAGCAAACGATTATCTCGCACCGTGTTTTTTCGATCCTGATCATCTTGGACACGTTAGCACTGACCTTCTCCCTCATCGTTACCGGCAACGTGGGAAGTGATCTTTATTTGTGCTACTTTTTGGTAATTATCATCGCGGCATTCTGGCAAGACATCCGTTGGTCGCTTACGTTTGCACTCATTATATCTCTGGTTTACGGCTCCTTCCTGTTTATAGCCGAAAAATATGACACCGAGTTGCTTCTGCGCATTCCCTTTCTCTTCATCGCTTCTCTATTCTACGGTTACTTTACGCAGCTAATCGGCTATGAGCGCTCGCGCAGAGAAAAAGCGGAAAGCGAGGCCCGTAAGGATTTTCTGACGAGTTTGGCGAACCGAAAAGCGTTTGATGAACAAATGACGCTGGAAAGAGAGCGAGCCCGGAGGTTCAGCCGACCTCTTTCGCTCTTGATGGTTGATATCGATAACTTTAAGGCGGTGAATGACAGCCTTGGGCACGAATGGGGTGATAATGTTTTGCGCATGGTTGCGCGTACTATCGCTACCACGATTCGACAGACCGATTTTGCCGCTCGTTACGGCGGCGAAGAATTTGTTGTGATCCTGCCTGAGACTGAAGTTGACGACGCGCTTCGAGTTGGCGATCGCATCCGGGTAGCGGTTAGGGAAAACCCGATAGACACGCCTCGAGGGTTGCTGCTCATAACCGTAAGCATCGGAGCCAGTTCGAATCGCACTACGACGAGCGATCGGTCATTAGATGGCGAAGCGGATCAAGCGCTCTATTTGGCCAAGCGCAGAGGGAAGGATCGGGTTGAACGCTTTAGTGATATCGCCTAGATCAGCTAGCCTGCAGCTCTGCTGGCTCAGAGACGAAAGCCTCGAAGACTCCGACAATCTTCCAGATCCTGACGTTCTCACTTAAGAAATCGTCGACGATCTCAAATCGCGCTCGCACGATTCCGCGAAATCGCGAATGACCTATCGAAGGATTCGGCAACGGCCTAGGATGGCTTCGGTTTGCGCGTAAATCCGGCTCTTTGTCGTGCATGAAACCACGCCACAGCACGGCAAAGGCCTGTACGACCGCAAGGAGCACTAAGGCGCTGGCGGCGAAGTTTTCTTTTGTGCCGGAGAAGGCGGGACGAATACGTCTTCCAACAACCCCAATCGACGGTTGTCATCTCTTAACTGTCTAGATCCCCTTCAGGTTCAGTCCGAGCGGGCGTGACAGCTACCTGCTCTGGATCTCATGCGCTCGATGATGCACTGGCTCTGGTGAATAGTTATGATAAAAGAAGTTTACCGTGACGCCTTTTTCTTCATGAAACTTGTCGAGGTGTATCGATCCCTGAGCTTCACGGCTACGTCATTGACGTGGAAAACCTCGTCGATTTCCCGGTGCTGTTGAGATTCAGGATCTCGACTTTACCGGGGCGAGGTTGTTAGCAATTCCAACTCTGTACTGCAGGCAAACTCATGCAAAAAAATCCTGGGTGCTTCTAAAAATGGGGCGATAACCTTGCCGGGGCATTTTGGCATGCGTCTTGCGCCACAAAGAGAAAAGCCCTTTCCTGGAAGGAGGTATGTAATGCAGACAGCGACTATGAAGACCGTTGCAGCGATTTTTGTTGCCGGCTTTCTTATCCTTCCATTCGCAAAACAAGCTCGGGCGCAAGAATCACCCAAGCAACATATGAACGTAAGCGAGACCCAACTCAAGGCTTTCGCTAAAGTTTACGCGGAGGTTGAGAAGATTCGCCGAGGGTATGAGCCTCGGCTGAAAGAAGCTAAGAATCCAGAAGAGGGTAAGCAAATTCAAAGCGAAGCGCTATCAAAGATGCAAGCGGCGCTTACGAAAGAAGGACTGACCGAAGAAAGCTACACCCATATCTTCGAGATTGCCCGCGCTGACGAGGGCCTCCGCAAAAAACTCATTGAGTTCATAAACGAGGAAAGATAGAAGCCTACCGGAAAGCATTCGCAATTTCATCCCCTTCGGTCCGGGTAAAATTTTCGGGGACATAATAATAATCTTCTCGGACTCGAATGAGGGATATCGATTAGCTTGCACCCCAAGGCCAGAATCTCCAGAGTGGTGGTAACTGGCTATCCGGCTCATGTAACTTAAGGGCGTTCACTCAATCTCCATCCTCAGTAGCGATAACGATCTAAAGCGCGTCGCGACAATGTTGCCGTCAGGCGGGCCAGCTAGAGACAGAACAGAAAAACAGAACTACCGCCATTCTTTTTGCGTTTTTCGCCGCTGCCTTTGGGGCGCACCAGTTCTATATCGGCAGTAAGCGCCGAGGTTTCTGCTCCTTAGTTTTGTGCTGGACCTTTGTAGCCGCCGTGTTAGCGTGGAACGATGACTTCAAGCTGGCGATGACCGACGAACCTGCTTTCGATCGGATGCTGGCGTCACAGGGATAAAAAGTTTCTAAGTTAAATGCAGCCAATAATGGCGGCATTGGTGAAGAGAGCGGCGACGGAAAATAACGTCTGCCACCCTGCTTTAACCTGCGAGGTATATCGGGTGTTGCTTCGTTGACCAAAGGATCAGAAATTCGTCTGCGGGTTACAAGTGACCACAACCTGGCGGAGGAGTGGGAGCTTACGCTCGTTGCCCAGGGCCTTTCCCCCAGCTTGGGTCGGACCCGGGATGGCTTTGTTCTCAGCGTCCCGGAGGAAGAGGTGGAGAGGGCGCTTGTCGGACTCTCGGCATACGAACGGGAGAATCCACGCGAACTACGCGCGAGAGATGAGCCGGCAGAGCCGCCTAATCTCGTAGCGGGCGCGTCGATTGCCGGGATTGTCCTCTTATTTTTTTTCATCACTGTAGTATGGCAACCCACGTCGCAATGGTTCGAACGCGCCAGTGCGGATGCGGATCGGATCCTTTTCGGCGAGCTCTGGCGTACGGTGACCGCTCTCACCTTGCATGCCAACCTTGCGCATGCCCTCAGCAACGCCATCGGCATCACTCTTTTTCTCGGCGCGTTATCCACCATCCTCGGTCCTGGGCTAGGTTCGGCGCTGGTTCTGCTGGCCGGCGCAGGCGGCAATCTTGCCAACGCCCTCGTCCACGGCTCGGCTCACATCTCGGTCGGAGCTTCTACATCGGTTTTTGGCGCTGTCGGGATGCTCGGCGGTTTGGGTCTGGCTAGGCGCGGCCGGAAGAAAGTACCCAGGCGCCGCGCCTGGGTACCCGTCGCCGCAGCTTTTGCCCTTCTGACGATGCTAGGGACAGGAGGGGAGCGCGTCGATGTTTTGGCTCACCTCTTTGGTTTCCTGTTTGGCGGTGTCTTAGGACTACTCTTCGCTTTCGTCACGCCGCGTCCACCGGGGCTCGGTATCCAGTGGGCCTTTGGCAGCGTGGCAGCCGCTGTGCTCATCTATTGCTGGACGCTTGCGCTTGGTTGAATTGATCGGTGAAAGAGTGGGATTACGTCATCGAGACGCTCATCACCGCGGACGAAGCCGGCCTTGTCATCTTCTGGCTCAAAGACGAAAGCCTCGAAGAATCCGACAATCTCCCCGACCTAGACGTTCTACCCAGGAAATCTTCGTCCCTCGACTCGCTTCGCTCGGGACGACCCTAAGCCTGTGCCCACGGCCAAGCCGTAGACCACGTTCGAGGGGTCGAAGACCTCGAAGCCGCCATCGAACAATTCCACGGAATCGCCTCAACTTGGGCGCTATGATTTGTTACAGTGAAAGATCTGCCTCTGAAAAAATTCATTGGACCTTATCGGGAACATCCACAGTGGGGATGGGAATATCGCCTAAGCCCCCTAGCTTTATCGATTTGAGGGTGATATGAGTCCGAGACTCCAAAGATTAGGTGCTAATTTATCGCGCCGTGCACCTTCGAGCTATTGGGAGGTCAAATGAAGCCCGGCGACCCTCTATTAAGATCACGCCCCCCGCGGGTTTGCAAAGTGTGCGGTTCTCCAG
>JAHKKJ010000459.1 GCA_020027655.1 Deltaproteobacteria bacterium
GCGCAATATAGTGAATAAGGAATTAGGCTACTAGGTTTAATGCCTGTGCCGGCGTCCGAGATTAGCAAAGATTGCATTGGTGGCGATGACCCGTAAGGGCATTTTCACGACTCAGCGCTTCCAAGGGCAAGTATTTTTCTAGCGACGGATTTAGGAAAATCGACAAAGACAAAATGGCTCTTGTGGTAAAGATAGTCCTCACCGCTTTCAGCGACAATCCGAACTAGATCATCCTTGGCTGCCTTGGTGTCCCGCAAGATGCGATAGACTTTACCCAAGATGAGCGATGCCTCATAGTCGGAGTTGTCAATGCATAACGCAAAATGCTTTGTTGGCTGCTTCATATCAACCGTCCAAATATCGCTTAATCTTAATATCTCTTTTACCTTTGCCATGTGCTTCGTACCAATGCAACTCTACCTGCGTAGGCTGTCATTCGGCAACTGTACCAACGCCACGCCCTTCAACTTTCGCCAGCGTCCTTGGCCATAAGCTTTCCGTAGATAGTGCAGAACCCGAATGCCCGGACTAGAGGCAATAACTTCAACCTGAGTGATTTGGCCGACGATCCGAAAATCCATGAGCGGTGATAGTATAGGAAAGGCACATTTTCACAAGGGTGAGCAGTTCGCGGACGGAGAACCTGTGTCACGCAGTCAACAAAAAGCTTTGCCCCTAAAGACTATTCAACTCGGTGGCCGCTTAAGTCCGGTTGTTCAGGCTTTTGTTCTGTAGTAGATTCGAACTCAAATAGAAGGGAGAATAAAGCTATGGCATCGATTCTTTATTTGGGAACAGACGAAGGCGTGGTCACGCTTAAGAGCGAGGATGGCCGTTCTTGGAAAATAGAGCATCACGGGCTCAAAGATTGGCAAGTCCCTGAGGTTGCCGTCTCACCATCGGCGCCTAACAAAGTGTTTGCCGGAACGCGCGGCGACGGCGTCTGGCTAAGCGAAGATTTCGGCGCTACCTGGTCGAAACCCTGCTACGGCAAGCGAGGCCCCGGCAAAGTTCGCTGCCTCACCATCGATCCCCGCGATCCCAACACGCTCTACGCGGGCACCGAGCCCATCGATGTCTTTATCAGCCGGGATGGCGCCAAAAACTGGAAGCGACTCGACTCGGTGTGGAACATCCCTTCGGTATCAACCGTCACCTATCCAGTGGCCACCGTCGAGCCCCATGTACGTGACATTACCATTGATCCCAAAGAACCCAACACCATTTACGTCGCGCTGCAAGTGGGTTACATGATCAAGACCAAGGACGGCGGCGCGACTTGGGAGCTGTTGAATAAAAATCTCGATTGCGATGTACACACTATCGTCTTGCATCCCGAGGATAGCAACAAGATCTTCATCGCCACCGGCGGCCACGACTGCCGGGCAGGCAAGGCTCCAGGTCGCGCGCTTTACTTTAGTAGCGATGGCGGAGAGAACTGGGCGCCGATGGCCGCAGAGTTCAAGGAGGAATATTCAGTACCGCTAACGATACACCCCAAAAGACCCAATGTTATTTATTCCGCGGTTGCCAACGGACAGCCGGGACAGTGGCGAAAGCGTGCCTCCGGTGCGGAAGCGTTCCTCATTCAGTCGATGGACGCTGGCAAGAGCTGGAAAAAGCTCGACGGCGAAGTTTCAAGAGCTAACCAGAGTTTTGTGGAAGCCTTTGCTTTTGACCCGGCTAACTTCGATCACATGTACGCAGCGCAGCAAAACGGTGACCTTTTCGGCAGCGAAGATAGTGGCAGTAGTTGGTTCAAACTGAACGTGAAAGCGCCGCATGTCTCCGACATGAAGGCAGCTCACGCGTAAGAACGGTTACGCGTCTAGAGTTTCGAGTTCCGGGTTTCTGAATTCCTAACTCGAGACTCCAGACTCGAAACCCGAGACTAAAACTATGGCAAAATTGATCGGCTGCCTGGCGATGTCCCATGCGCCGCAGCTCATGCTCAACCCTGATCATTGGGGCTTACTCAACAACCGCGAGAAAGAGCGGCTACCCGATAAACCGGAGCTGGATCGCGAAACGGCAGAGGTGAAATGGGCCAAGTGGAACGGCTGCATGGAAGCCATCGCCAAGCTGCGCCAAAAGCTCGAGGCTTTCGATCCCGACGTATTGATTGTGGTCGGCGATGATCAACACGAGAACTTGGTGGACGACAACATGCCGCCCTTTTCCATCTACATGGGAGAGGAAGTCGAGGCCAGAGACAGACTGAGATACCTAAATCAACCCAAATCTGAGAATCGCACAAAGTATCGGGTCGATGCGAAGCTGGCCGGGGCCCTCGTCGCCGGTTTAATGGACGAAGGGTTCGACCCGGCGTATTCGAAACGCACGCGCTACGACGGCGGGCTCGGTCATGCCTTCGCGCGCGTGCTTAAGTTTCTTACGCCCGACGCCACCCGGCGCATCATTCCCGTGATGGTGAACACTTATTATCCACCGGCACCGTCAGCCCATCGATGCGCCCAATTCGGCGTCGCGTTGGCGAAGCTGATAGACCGTTTCCCAAGCGCGGATCGAGTCGTCGTGATCGGCTCCGGGGGACTCAGCCACACCAAGATCGACGAGCAATTGGACGAGAGATTTATTCGAGCGCTGCAGCACAATGACACGGATTACATGAGTGCGATGCCTGCCTCGGTCTTAGTTGAAGGGACCTCGGAGATTCGCAACTGGATCGTCACCGCCACGGCGGCGAATTGCAGCGGCACGATGGTCGATTACTTCCCGCTCTATCGCACTCGCACGGGTGTCGGTTGCGCCATGGGCTTTGCTTATTGGCAGCTAAATTAATCGCGCGGATCTTGCAGTCCAAAACATCGGTCTTTCCTCGCGTTTAGATTTTTCTTCGAATGACCGACGTACCTTCCCCCTCGGACCCGAAAGAAATCGGTCGTCTCGCTGCCTTTCGCTATCGGGATTTCAGACTTTTTTGGATCAGTCTTTTTGTTTCGAACATCGGCACCTGGATGCAGATGACCGCAACCAATTGGTTGCTCTATCAACTGACAGACTCTCCGGTTCAGTTGGGACTCAACGGTATCTTCCGCGCCATCCCAGCCATAGGCTTCGGGCTCATCAGTGGTACCTTCGCCGATCGCTACGATCGCCGGCGGCTCATGCTCTGGACACAGCTTCTTCTGGGTCTACTGGCGCTGGGCCTCGGCGTATTGGATCACTCCGGTAACGTTCAAGCCTGGCAGATCTACGCGTTTACCTTTGTCAGTTCCACGGTCGGCTCCTTTGATGGTCCCGCCCGTCAGGCCTTGTTTCCTTCCCTGGTGCCGCGCGCCGTTCTCCCCAATGCGGTGGCGCTCAATTCATTGTTATGGAAAGGTGCGGCGCTGCTCGGGCCGACTCTGGGTGGCGTCGCCATCAGCCTCATGGGTACCGCCGGCGCGTTCTACGCCAATGCGGCGAGTTTCCTGGTTGTCGTTGTCGCGCTTTTACTGATGCGCACCTCGGCATCTGCGCGCCAAAGACACCATGATTTTTTGAGTGAAACGAAGGCGGGGTTTTCCTATATCATCTCGCGACCGATCATTCTGGGCGTGATGATCATGGAAGGCGTCTCATCCGTCTTCGGCTTGGATAACGCGATGCTGACCATCTTTGCCAGCGATATCCTGCACGTGGGCGCCGGCGGGTTCGGACTCTTGCAGTCGGCGCGTGGTCTCGGTGCCGTCATCGGCTCGAGTCTGTTCATCGCCATGGGCCATCGCTCGGATCAGGGGAAAATTCTTATTACTTCGGCGATTCTTTACGGTATTGGCTTCGCCCTTTTCGGCCTTTCTAATTGGTTCGTGCTCTCTCTAGCACTGATCGCGTTCGTCGGCGTGACGGACACCATCTGGTCCGCCTGCCGCAGTACGATCCTCCAACTGATTACGCCGGAAAGTTTCCGCGGCAGAGTGATGGGAGTGTTTCAGTTGAGCAACCGGGGGCTTCATCCTTTGGGTCAGACGGAGACCGGATTGGTCGTACCGCTAATGGGAGCGCCGGCGGCAACCTTTTTCGGTGGGCTACTGGTATTCGTCGTAACGCTGATCACCGCTTGGCGGGTGCCTGAAATACCGAAGTTCCACTGGAAAGAAACGGACGATCGCCGGGCCGAGCGAAGTGTGGCGGAAGATGAACGAGCGACGGGTTAATTCCAAGGAGTTCATAAGTAAGTAGACATGCGGCGACCAAGGGAACGTGGACAGAGCGATAGTCTAGAAGGCAGAGGCCCATTGACTGCGACCGGAAGGATTCGGCGACATGTCCGTTGTCCGGATAGAAATGAACTCCTAATGA
>JAHKKJ010000460.1 GCA_020027655.1 Deltaproteobacteria bacterium
CAAGCGGCAAAAACTTTAACATAGTAGTGCAGAGAACTCAGAGAAGATGTTGCTGTGCGACGTTTGCGTCCTTTGCGGTTAAATCATTGACCGCGAAGAGCGCTTTGGGGTTGTGGTAGGTGATCTTTTCGTACTGGCTTGGTGTGATAGTCCCCATGTTTCGCAGATTGCGGAGAGCTTCGACCTCGGTAGATTGGTCGTTGTGGCCATAGTCGGTGCCGATGGTGATGTTATCTTCTCCTGAGTACCGCAGGATGTAATCCACATCATCGTCCGTCTGGCAGGAAACATATTGCCGGTATTCCTTCATCGGATTTTCCGGTAGTTTTTTTCCCTGGGTGGCCCAGCGGCGCTGTAAATCCTTTACTACATAGGGAATCCACTGCGCTGCGGCCTCGGCCCAGTGAAACCGTAGCTTAGGGAATAAGGCTGGCACTTCGCTCATGATCACCGAATGAAACGCGCCGATCACGGGAATACGAAACTTCCAGAAGCTGCCGCCGCCGTTGTACTGCGACACCAGATCGATGACCTGCGGGTTGCCGTTACCAACGTGCACCCCGACGGCCAGGTTAAGCCGGCTGATCTCTTCGTAAAGCGGATAAAAATAGGGATCGGTGATCAGCCTGTATCCTTCGATGCCGCGCATGAATACGCCGCAGGCGCCGTGCTGCTGGCAAAACTTGAGTTCCTCTAACGACGCGCTCATATCCAGCAACGGCAAGACGCAAATCCATCTGAGCCTCCCCTGCCCTTGCCGGTAAATGTCGGCGAGCCAACGGTTATAGCCCTTGGAAATGGCGATTTCCCACTCAACCTTGTCGGTTATCTGCTCGATAAAAATCGTCGGATAGAGCACCTGCACGTCGATACCCAACTCGTCCATGTGTTTAAGCCGGGCTGGCACGTTTTCCATCTCTCGGGTTTCTCGCGGCGTTTGCATGTCGCGGCCGGTACGCTCCGAGACTTCGGCAAGCTGGCGAGCGGTCATCACAATCCGGACCAAGCCGCGGATTTTTCCGTCGATGAACCAGTATTCTCCGCCGCCCTCACCGCGCGGGCGGACAATCAGGGGTCGATATTTCTGATCCGCCCGCTCCATGAAATCCCACGTGTGTTCGGTCTCGACTACATGAGCATCAGAATCAATGGTTGGCATTTGTGAACACCCTTTCTCTATGCGTCCTTGGCACTGGCATACTTGAAAGTTTTCTCAGCTTGCGCAAACTTTCCGGTGGCCCGTGGCTATCCAAAACGGGGATTTACTCGCGCCAAGACGCCAAGAACGCCAAGTGACGGGCAAGGCCTGTCATCCCGAGCGAATGCGAGGGATCTGAGAAAGATTTCTCCCTTCGGTCGAAATGACAATACGCTTTCCCTTTGCGGCCTTTGCGCCTTTGTGCGAGATATTCCGAGTTTTGGTTGCGGCTCGGCCGCGCTAGCTTCTTTGCGGTTAAAGAACGAACCATTTCACCACGTAGAACGCAGCGAACGCAAAGAAGTTACTGACAATTTGATATAGCACATTCCCTACTTGCTCCGCGAATAAACGAAAGCGTGAAAATTTCTTGACAAGCCAAGCCAAGGGTGGTCGTATGCCGTCCACAACGGAGGGTTTACCGATGAAGTGGAAAAGCCTCTTGTGCGGGCTGGCGCTGGCTCTGTTTATAGTTCCTGCCTCGAACCTTCCCCTGTATTCCCAATCCTCCTTTTATCAAGGCAAGACGATCACTGTCATTGTGAGTAGCGACGCCGGCGGTACGGTGGACATGCGGGTGAAGGCCCTCACGCCGGTTTTCCGAAAATACATTCCGGGCAATCCAATCATTGCCACGGAGTACATGCCTGGCGGCGGTGGACGCAAAGCCGCCAACCACGTCTACAGATCGGTCCGGCCCGACGGTTTAACCATTGGCAGCATGAGCACCACGCTCGTTGCAGCGGCGGTCCTGGGCGAGTCGGGAGTCCTGTACACTATCGACAGGTTCATCTACCTGGGAGCGCCTGATGGCTCTACACAGCACGTTTTCTTGACACGAAAAGAGCTTGGCCTGTCAACACTCGACAAGCTAAGGACGACATCCGGTATCAGAATCGGCGCGCAATCCATAGGACACCAAATCTATATCGTTGGGCGGCTTTTTGCGTTCTTGATCGGCCTCAAGGAGCCGAAATTCGTTGTCGGTTATTCCGGTCCCGAGATCGATCTCGCCCTCAATCGCGGCGAGGTCGATGCCAGAGCACATCTGGTGGGCACTGTCATGCAGCGGACCCCTGAATTGGTGGAGAAAGGGCTCGCGGACTTTCACGCTGTGCTGGAAACCCCCAAGGGCAATCGCCACCCTCGCTTCGCTCACCTGCCCGAGCTCGAGTCGTTTGCCAAGTCGGATAAAGAACGTAGATTGCTGAGCCTGCAGCGCACGCTTCGGTTAACCGGTTCAACTTTGATTCTTCCTCCCGGTACAGCCAAAGAGCCGGCCGAGATTCTACAGGAAGCGATACGCAAGACATTCAAAGATCCGGCGTATCTTGAAGCTTATCGGAAAGCGACAGGGGAAGACGCCACGCCCGTGATGCCCGAAGACCTGCAGCGGATAGTTAAAGAAGTGCCGCGCGATCCTGAGATTGTCGGCCTCTTTAACAGGATCGCCGGCCCGGACTCGCTGCCGGACCGCTGAGCCAGTCCCTCAGGCAAACGATAACCTGACCATCGCCATCATGGCCGGTTCTTGTCGTACCGACACTGGCGTAGCTAGGACTATTCACGGGACCGAGGAGTAAGCCTCGCAGGGCGCGGGCACAGGAGCGTAAAGTTGCGACGACTTCTAAGGTGCTTGACCATGAGTTTGCATTTCTTCTTTACCGTGCGCTCCACCACCTAAGTTTTGCAGGTGTCCTCAAGACACAGGCCCATTGCCCGCGACCGGAGAGGTTTGCTCCTCGGTCACTCGCCCGTCAATAATGAAGGTTAGCGGAGCTCCGAATGCATCACACGTTTTCGAGGGCAGCGGCGAGATCGGCGATGAGATCCTCTGCGTCTTCGATGCCCACCGAGTAGCGGATCAAGTTGTCCTTGATCCCGACCTGGAGGCGCTCCTCTGTGGTGAGTTCATAGAAACTCATCAACGCCGGCTGCTCGATCAGACTCTCGACCCCTCCCAGTGAGGGTGCGATCTGAGGAATGCGGCAGGCATCGACGACCCGGGAAGCGGCTTCGAGGTCACCGGCAACCTCGAACGAGACCACCCCACCGAATCCGCGCATCTGGCGCCTGGCCACCTGGTGCTGTGGGTGAGTCGGCAAACCTGCGTAGTGCACGGCGTTGACCCGCGGGTGAACCGCCAGAAACTCGGCGAGTGCCTGAGCATTGGCATTCTGCCGCTCGATTCGAAGCGCGAAGGTCTTGAGGCCGCGGACAAGGAGGTAGGCGACGAACGGATCAACGATGGCTCCGGTTACGGCTTGCAAACTCCGAATCCCATCCACGAGTTCGGTCGATCCAAGAACCGCGCCCGCGAGGAGATCGTTATGCCCGCCGAGATATTTGGTCGCGGAGTGCAGAACCAGATCGATGCCGAACTCCAGTGGCCGTTGGTTAAAGGGGGTCGCGAACGTGGCATCGATGAGCGTTTTCACGCGGTGTCGCCGGGCAATGTCAGCGAAGCGTTCGAGGTCAACGATGTAGTTGTATGGGTTGGTCGGCGACTCGCTGATGAGCACACGCGTGGTGGGGCGAATCGCGTCCTCCATCGCTTCGTAATCACCCGCCGGCGCCACCGATACTTCGACGCCGTAGCGATGCAGCACTTGGGTGAGAAACTGCCGAGTCCGGCGGTAAGAATCATCCGTTACCACGACATGGGAATTGTGTGAAAGCACGGCGTACAAGGTCGTCGTGACCGCGGCCATGCCGCTGGCGAAGAGCAAGCAATCCCCGGCGCCTTCAAGCGCGGCCAGCTTCTGCTCGGCGATCCGCTGCGTGGGGTTGCCGTAGCGCCCGTACTCCTCGCGCTCGATGCGCCGCTCAAAGTGGTCGCGCAGTTCCCGGGTGTCGGTGAATGTGTAGGTTGCGGTCTGTACGATCGGTGTGGCGAGCGCATTGCCGAACTTCGGCCGCGGCTCGCCCGCGTGCACGGCAATGGTGCTGATCCCGCGCGTCTTCTCGCCAGCTCCCGTAGCTCGCGCGTCGCGCTTTTGTTCTTGCGTTGCCGCAGCGGTGCTCTCGCCGCTTTTGTTAGTCTGGCGGCCATCCATCAGTGGTCCAGGAGTCGCATGCGCTCGACGTAGCGCGAGATCGCATCGCTG
>JAHKKJ010000461.1 GCA_020027655.1 Deltaproteobacteria bacterium
TGGATGAAGATGATTTCAACGTTGGTCAGGCCATGTTTCACAAACAAACGCGCATCTTGGGCAACCCATACGGGAAGATTCATGATGCTATTGGTCGTCCCGTAGCGGAGCCGCTGCGTATCTTGGGCAAGAGCAAAGTTTGCCTGCGCTCCTATACACAAACCGAGCGCCAGCAACCGTAGAGTGAATCGCATAACATTTCCATTCATTTCATGCACCACGAAGCGCACGAAGGCCACGAAGGGTTCGGATATTTTTTCTCATAAACTTCGTGCTCTTCGTGTCCTCCTTCGTGGTCAAATCTGCTTTTTCTTTTTTGGTTGCGGCTTCGTCGCGCTAGGTCTTCGTGGTGAAGACTTGTCTCCCGAACCACGTATGGAATAACCACAATCAGCGTTGGCTGGAAAAGACCTTGCGCTCCACTGCTTCTTGATCGTAGGAGACGAACTGATTCTCGCCCGGGCCGCGCAGGTTCGGGGTCTCGCCTTCATCGAAGAGAGCGGCGGCGCTTTTTATGATCTCGCCACCGACCAGCGGCGGCGAATGGGATTCGACCACCACTGCATCGGATTGAGAACGATTCCACGCCCAATGAACTTTGTTCGCTGGGATGCGATGGAAATCTCCCTTCTGGCACAGGTAGCCTTGGTCTTCGACAAAGAACCAGATCTCGCCTTCCAGGACGTGATTGATCTGTTCCGAGACATGCATGTGGGGTTTCGTGTGGTACCCCGGAGGCCGCGTGGCCATCATGAGACTGCTTTCGTTGCCATAGGCCTGCTTCACGACCATCGAGCCTTGTCCCTGGTCAGCACTCAATACGACTTTTTTCACCGGCACGTTTTCTGCTTTTACGCGCAGCGCCATGGATCACCATCCTTTCGAAATTGCTTTGCCCTCACCCCAGCCCTCCCACTGCTGTGGGAGAGGGTGATCTTAGTTTCCTCTCCCTCGGGATGAAGGTGAGGGTGAGGGTGCGTCAGTTTCATTTCCGTCCTGCTTGTTTGACTGCGGCTTCGGCATAGGAGAGATCGAGCAGCTCTTTGATTGGTTTCATCTCCTTGTATTTCAAGTAGCCGAGACGCAGATTAAATTCCTGCTGAGACATCATCACCTTCTCTTCAAGCTCCAGGTTGGGACTGAAGGAAGGGGCACGGGTCTTCACTAAGACGTTCGCAGACACGCCGGTGTGTTTACTAATAATCTCCGTGTGCACGGGCGCCTTCCAAGCGTTGGGCTCGCTCAAGTCCCGCACTGCCCGCAGGTAACCGGCCATAAACCCTCTGGCGGCAGCATCGTTCTTTTTCGCCCAATCGCTATTCCAGAAGGCTACCGTTATCGGCACGGGCTTGGCTCCCGGTTTCGCCTTGAGGGGCCGCACGCCTATGCCTTTCTCCTCTGCTTGAGTCGCAAACGGCTCGGTTATGATTCCGCAGTGAATGGCGCCATTATCCAGGGCAGGTAACATTTCCGGAAACGGAAGTGTCTTAACGTCGATGTTATCGATCCTAAGTCCGCCGGTTTGTAACACTTCGTCCAGCACCCATTCGGTTGCGACGCCTTTGGCATTGATGGCGCAGGGTTTGCCGCGCAGGTCGGCGACGGCCTTGAAGCGGCCCGCATCGATCTCTGCTTTGCGAACAACCAAGTAATCTTCGTTGTAGGCATAGTGCATGGGGGCGACGAACGCGACGGGGAGCTTCTGATGCGCCGCATTGAATCCCGCCGCGCCTAGCGCGCCACCGCCTACCTGCAAGTCTCCGGTGGAGACCTGGGTGAGAATGGCCGCCCCGCTTGGCAAGCGGACGAGCTCAGTCGTCAGCCCTTGCGCCTTAAAATGACCTCGCTCGTGCGCAACGAAAAGTGGTGCGAACGATTCGGAAGGGACGAAACCGATCTTTACGACAGATTGCGCAGAAACGGGGGGGACCATGCCGAGTAAGATCACTGTTAAGAGGGGTATCATCCAACTCAGCAACGACTGATTAGCGCTCATATTGTTTCCTCCTTTAGCCGTCGCACAGAACACTCCGTCTTCCTGACGGAGGTTCTATGTTCTAATGCAATTTGAAGATCTTTCCTGAGATCCATAACCTCCTCGCCCTTCTCTGGAGGGAGAGGATTAGAGGTGAAGGTGGTTCATCCGGATTTTGCCCTCACCCTCGCCCTCTCCCGCAACGGGAGAGGGAAATGATAGGTGCGTTTACACGGATCGTACCCATATCACAAAAACATCGCCGCGCTTGACCGCTCGCGCCACGGCATCAGCCAGTTGCCGATCCGCTCCAGACCGTAGGTGAGAGTCAAGCCAACAACGCCGATCACAATAAAAGCCGAGAACAAATTCTTTGCGGAGAAAGTTTGCCCGGCCGTCCAGAGGAAAGCTCCGAGACCTTCCTGTGCCGCCGTCAGCTCGACGGCGATCACGAGCACCAGAGTCAGACTGAGTCCGATGCGCATCCCCGTGAAGATGTCGGGTAAAGCCGAGGGGAAAAGCACGTAGCGGAACAAACGCCAGCCGGTTGCGCCGTAATTTTTGCCCGCTTCGAGGATACTGCGGTCGACCGCCAACACGCCGCCCATTGTGCTCACAGTCATCTGGACGAAGCTTGTAAGGGTAGACGTGAAGATCAGGGTGCGCTCGTTCACGCCCAACACCAACATGACCAGAGGGAGCAGCGCGATCTTCGGGATCGCGTAGAGCGAGGTAAGAATCGGCTCGAGAGCTAGCCGCGCGGTCCGAGACATGCCCAGGCTCAAACCGAGCAATATAGCCGGGATCAATGCAAACACGAAGCTCAGTCCAAGCCGGTACAACGTTACCCCTAAATGGCGCCACAGCTCTCCGCCTGCCAGAAGCGCGAGGAGATGCGGTCCGAGCTGACTGGGTGGAGGCACATAATTAGGTCGAAGGATTCCTGCGGCGGACAACAGCTCCCATACGACGACGACTATCAACGGAGAAACAAGAACACGCCAGCTCGCTTGGGGCCTTGCCATTACCGCTGCCCTTTCAATCGTAACAGATCGACTTGCCATGGCATCATCCGATCCGCGAGGGCTTCCAGCCCATAGGTCACCAAAATTCCAAGAAGACCAATAAGCATCAAGCCAACGTACATCTCTTCGATGCGCAGGATCTGCCACGAATGCCAAAGAAAACCACCCAAGCCGTGTTTGGCCGCCACCATCTCGACGGCCACGGTGACGATGAATCCGACTCCTAGAGCGAGGCGGTAACCGATAAAGAGACGCGGCAACGCCGCCGGCAGTATAACCCGCAGAAACAATCGTCGGCCGCGCGCGCCATAATTCCTACCTGCTTCCAACAAGGTCCGCTCCAGACTTTCGACGGCGGCAGCGGACTGCACCGCGATGAGGAGGAACGGCGTGATCGCCGCGGTCAGGAGCAGCCCCCACTCGCTGAGACCGAGATAGAAAATAACCACAGGAAAAAAAGCAATGCTCGGGATGGGAAACAACAGCCTCACGAGCGGGTCGGCTGTCAATCGCATTCCGATCCACCAGCCCATGGCGAGGCCGAGCGCCGTGCCCGGTATCAATGCCATCAGAAAAGAAACGATAAGCCGCCCCAGGGTCGTCCCCGCATGGAGCCACAACTCGCCGCTAACGGCGAGACCAAACAGCGTGCTCGCGATATTCGTCGGTGGCGGAAAAAAAGCGGCGCGCAAAAAACCAGCATGGACCAAGGCTTCCCAGGCTGCCAGCACAACGAGAGACGTTGCTAGCGGAATGGTTAACTCCCGGGAAAAAAGCCAGGTTACGCGTGAAGGAACCATGCTACTCCATTGACGAGCGCGGCTAACTGGCGCGTTAGGCTCACTCATGACTCATCGCCGTTTCTACTTCTTCTCGAAGACAAGCCCAGATATCCAAGGACATCTTCGTGTACGAATTCCAGCCGCGCATTTCCATGTTGCGGGGGCGAGGTAGCTCGACGGAATATTCCGCTTTGATTCGCCCCGGCCTGGCAGTCAGTAGCACGACTCGGTCGGACATATACACGGCTTCGTCGATGCTGTGGGTGACGTAGAGGACGGTTTTGCGCTCGCTTTCCCAGACCCGCAACAGTTCCTCCTGGAGGACAGTGCGGGTCTGCGCATCGAGCGCGCCGAAGGGCTCATCCATCAGCAGCACCTCGGGTTTTGCGGCCAGGGCGCGGGCGATTCCCACCCGCTGGCGCATGCCGCCGGAGAGCTGGTGCGGATAGTGATGTTCGAATCCGGCCAGCCTGAGGAGGACACGGACTCGGAGGACTCGTCCGCCACCGACGACCCCG
>JAHKKJ010000066.1 GCA_020027655.1 Deltaproteobacteria bacterium
TACCGCCAGCGAAGGCCCCAAAAAGCGATCCGAGGCCTGCCAGCACCACGACGATCAGTGCCTTCAGGGTCCACTCGAGACCGATCGATGGACTGATCGAATATGAGACGCTCACCAGTCCGCCCGCGATTCCCGCCAGCGCGGTCCCAAGGGCAAAAGCGAGAAGATAAGTCCGCCCGACTGGAATTCCCATCAGGGCGGCAGCCTCCCAATCTTCGGCTGTCGCTCGAATCGCGCGGCCCCAGCGCCCCTTTGCAAGAAATAAATGAAGCGCCGTCAAAATAGCAAAAGCCAGCACGAGGCTGCTCAAACGGACAAGCGGAATCGCAAAAGCGCCGATCTTGATTACGGCGCCGGCATAAGCAGTGGTCACCGCTCGCTCGTCCGCCGTCCAAAGACGAATGGCCAAGGTGTGAAAAACCAGCGTAAGGCCAAAGCCGATCAGCAGCGAGTTCTTGATGCGGACCTCTTCATGCGCTTTGACGACGAATTGAAACAGCGCCCAGTACAGGAGCAGCCCAAGTACAAACAGCGCCGGCGCGACGCCGAGCAGCGAAAGGAACGGATCGATTTGCCAAAGCGTGAAGAGCCAGAATGTTCCGTAGCCGCCTAGCATCAGGAGCTCTCCATGTGCGACGTTCAAGACCCGGAGAACTCCGAACGTCAACGAGAGGCCGGCGGCTGCAAGCCCGTAAAGGCCGCCGACGAGCACTCCAAGGATGAGTTGCTGCGTGAGAATCACGCAGAGGTTCCTCTCGCCAGTGGGCCCAGATAGGCGGCGCGGACGTGATCGTCTTGAAGCAGTCTGTGGCCCTCGCCTTCGCCAACAATTTTTCCACCTTCCAGGATGTAGGCGCGCCGAACCAAGTTAAGTGCTGCCTGAACGTTTTGTTCCACGATGAGCAAACTCATCCCTTCCCGGTGCAGCTCCGCAAGAATGGCAAAGATCGACTCGACGACTTTAGGCGCGAGTCCCAGCGATGGTTCGTCTAGCAGCAGCAGCTGTGGCAGCCCCATCAGAGCACGCCCCAGTGCGAGCATCTGCTGCTCGCCGCCCGAAAGCGATCCGGCGAGTTGACCTTCGCGCTCAAATAGGCGGGGAAAGAGACTGTAAACCCGCTCGATCTGCCTCCGTCGCCCTTTCTGCGCGCGTTGCGGGAACGCTCCAAGCTCGAGGTTTTCCCGGACCGTCATCGCGGCAAAAAGCCGGCGCCCTTCGGGGACCAGAGCAACGCCACGCTCGACGATCCGCTGGGACGGCTCTCCGCTGAGGGGCTTCCCTTCCCATCGAATCACCCCAGCGCGTGGCGCAAGCAGGCCAGCAATCGTCTTGAGCAGTGTCGATTTTCCGGCGCCGTTGGGGCCGACGAGGGCCACAATCTCCCCAGGCCGAACCGCGAGACTCACCCCATGCAACGCTGCCAGCGCGCCATAGGAGACTTCAAGATTTTCTACTTCAAGCATGATCTGCTCCGAAATTCGTTCAAATGGTTCAAAATGTTCAAGACGTTCAAAACGTTGCGGGGCTTATGTTTCCGATCCTTTGCACGACTTGAACTGCTTGAACGATTTAAACGACTTGAACCCTGGTTTAACTCGTGGCGCTTTCTCCCAGATAGACTTCGATCACCTGAGGATCTTTCGCGATGCTTGCAGGCGGACCCTCGGCAATCTTCTCCCCGGCGCTGAGAACGATGATGCGCTGTGAAAGGTCAAGCAGCGCCCAGACGATATGTTCTACCAGGATCAAGGTCAGCCCCTGATTTTGCAGCGCGCGGATGAGCTTCATCGCCTCTCCGGTCTCCACCGGAGTCAGCCCCGCCATAAACTCGTCTAGCATCAAGAGCTTCGGCGATGTCCCAAGCGCCCGAGCCAACTCCAGTCGCTTTCTATCCATCACCGTAAGGGTGTGAGCAGGTCGCGCCGATTGACCGTCCAAACCGACCGAGGACAAGAGCTCTTTCGCCCTGTTGCGCGCCGCGCTCCCGGTCAGCCGGCGGCAGCCGTAACCCAGGCCGACGAGGACGTTCTCAAGCACCGTCAGGCCGAGGAAAGGCCGAACTAGCTGGAATGTTCGAGCAAGACCGCGGCGGCAGATCCGATGGGGTGGCAGACCGTTTGTTCGGCCGCCAAGAAATTGAATCTCGCCCGAGTCGGGAACGAGCGCGCCGCTGATGAGATTGAACAGCGTCGTCTTCCCTGATCCGTTGGGCCCCATCACCCCGAGAATCTCGCCCGCCTCAACCGTCAAACTGACGCCCCGAACGGCAGCCACGCCGCCGAAGCTCTTCGAAACTTTATCGAGACTCAGAAGAGTCACTGGATTTTCGATTTTAGATTCTTGATTTTCGATTAATCCAAAATCGGCAATCCAAAATCCAAAATGACACAGCCACGCTATCGCTGGCTAAAAGGTTGCGCAGGGTACGCAAACGGAGATGTGGCGACCTCTTTGGGCCAAACCAACTGCTGCGTCCCTTTCTGCCACTGGATGAACACGCCTGGTATCTCAGCCGTCCCATCCGGACGGAATCGCACCGGTCCCGACACCGTGACCATATTCGTGGCCGAAATGGCGTCGCGGATTTTGTCCCGGTCCAAAGCTCCCGCCCGTGCGACAGCATCGGCGAAAATCTGGACTACCGCGAAGCCCGGACCGACAACGGGATCCGCCAGACGGTTATGCTTACGGACGTAGGTTTCGTTTAGCTCCTTCACCAGCGGATACTTGAGAGCAGAGTGCCAGCCTGTACCCAGAAGAGTGTAGTCCCCGGCCGTTCCCAAGTTTTTCGCCCAAGCCGGACCGTCGGATCCCCGTAGCAGGATCAGAAATTTTGGCGTGAAATCCAGCTCCTTCATCTGCTTGACGATCGTCATCCCGTCCGGCGGATTGGGCACGCCAAAGACAGACTCGGCCCCCGTGGACTTCGCCTGCAGGATCATGCTTGAGAAATCTTTCGATCCCGGCGCATACTCGGCCTTGATCACCATTTCATAGCCGGCTTCCTTTCCGTAGGACTCCCAATAGCCGCCAATCTCCTGCCCCCAGTCGGTCTTCTCGAGAAACAGCGCCACTTTCTTTGGACGCTGGTTATTGGGCAATGAACCATTGAGCAATCGATAGGTCTCTCTGGCAATTTGAGGCGATTTCCAAAATGGCGAGAAAAGGTACCGGTAGCCCTGCTTGTGGATGCTTTCGAGGGCGAACCCAACTCCGAGATAGGGGATGCGGTTTTTCTCGGCTATAGTGGCGCCGGCGGCGTGCAGGTCAGAGCCAACCCCACCAAAATAGGCGAGCACTCCTTGGGCTCCATGGGTCTCAAGCCGGGCCACGGTCTTGGTCGCGTCGGACTCATCATCGAGCACCATCAGCTCCAAGGAAAAACGTCGGTTTCCCACCTGAATTCCCCCGGCGGCATTGATGCGCTCAACGGCAATGTCATAGCCATGCTTCAGGTCGTTTCCTATGGACGCGTAGCGGCCGGTCAACGGGACCACAGCGCCCACCTTGATGGTTTGGGCAAAGACCTCGACGCAAGAACCCATGAGCAGCAGCACTGCCACGAGCCAAATCTGAGTTGTCCGCCTCATGATTTCCTCCTTTGCCTTGGTCCTGACCTACGCTCTTGAAGTGATACCAGTAGAATGTGCCGCGACGATATCATGGAGGGGTGGTTCCGTCAAAATTTTACTGTAGGATAATTCCTATCGTTGATTAAAGGTTGGCGCAGGATAACCAAACTGCGCAGTCGCAAACTCCTTGGGCCAGATCAGTTCCTGCTTGCCCTTCAGCCATTGTTGGAAAAAGACTGTGACCTCGCCGGTCCCATCTGACCGAAAACGGACCGGACCAACCACGGTCGTCATGTTCGTCGCTGCGATGGCGTCGCGGATTTTGTCGCGGTCCAGAGCGCCGGCGCGGGGAATGGCGTCGGCAAGGATTTGAATGCAAGCGTAGGAAGGGCCGACGAGCGGGTCAGCCGGCCGCTTGAAGAGCTTCTGATGCGCCTCGTTCAGCTCAGCCACTTTGGGATAGCGCGCAGCGTAGTGCCAGCCGGGCGAGAGCAGAACATAGTCGCCGTCCTTGCCGAGGTTCTGCGACCACACCGGGGGATCAGACGCCCGAATAAAAACAGACGCTTTAGGACTGAAATCCAACTCCTTCATCTGCTTGACCATCGTCATTCCGTCGGGAGGCGAAGGCAGGGTGAATAGCGCCTCAGCACCCGCCGCTTTGGCTTTGAGAATCAAGTCGGAAAAATCCTTGGCGCCGGGGGCGTATTCGCCGCTCGCCACCACTTGATAATTATTCTGCTTGGCCAGGATTTCCCAGAGCGAGCCCATCTCCTTGCCCCAGTCTGTCCTTTCGAGAATGAGCGACACTTTCCGAGGCCGCTCGGGCGCCGGGATCAAAGCGTCGAGAAAGACGAACGTTTCCTTGGTGAGATCCGGCGACTTTGGAAAGGGCGAGAAGAGATAACGTAAACCCTGTTTGTGAATACCGTGAAACGCGAAGGCGACGCCCAGGTAGGGAATTTTATTCTTATCCCCGATGGAAGCAGCCGCAGCGTGAAGATCCGATCCGGCCCCGCCCAAATAAGCGACCACGCCCTGGGTGGCCAGGGTCTCCAGGCGAGCCACGGTCTTGGTGGGATCCGACTCATCATCCAATAGGATCAACTCGAGTTGCATCTTCTTGCCGCCGACGGTCACTCCGCCCGCCGCGTTTAACTGTTGCACAGCGATTTCGTAGCCGGCCCGGACTTGTGCGCCCAATGCCGCGTATCGCCCAGTGAGAGGGACAACTGCACCGACTTTGATGGTTTGGGCAATCCCCGCTGAGCTAACCCCGAGAAGTCCGAGGGTCACTGAAAGCGAAATGAGGATTATCCGTCTCATGTTCTCCTCCTTTACTCTGGTTACGGGATCTCAATGGAATCAAACTATCTTGTCGATAAGGGAAAATTGCCGCGACCATACCACGGGAGGGCGGCCCGGTCAAAATTAAACCATCTCTCTGCAACCACGAGCACGCTCATATTCTCGCCTTTCACGTCTCACGCCTGCCGTTTTTTTCATTTGACGCCCCCGATGCGCTGAGTAGAATAGGCGGCGAATTGCCTTGGTCCCATATCGGCGTGTGACTTCTGACACGAGGAGGGCCTATGGAGAAAAATCGAGTTTACCGGAATAAGTGGTTTCGCCAGATTGTTCTCTTAGGGCCTATAGTGTTAACGCTATCGTCGCCCTTACAGGCTGCGGAACGAATCCACACGGCCTATTTTTCGCCTGCCCCTGGGGCTTCAGCGGTTATCTGGGTGGCAAAGGAGGCCCGGCTATTCGACAAGCACGGTCTCGACGTTGCGCCCGTGCTTATTCCCAGCAGCGTGCGTGCGCTTCAGGCGATATTGGCTGGGGAAAGCGCCATTGCCGAGAGCGCGGGCCCCGCGGTTGCTAGCGCCCGTCTCGCCGGGGGTGACGTGGTGACGATCGCCGGTAGCGTAAACATTCTAACCTACTATTTTGTGACGGTGCCGAGTATCAAACGGGCCGAAGATCTGAAAGGGAAAATAGGCGCAAACCAAAGCCCCGGCACGATTGCCGATTTTGCCTTGCGCATCAGCCTGAGAAAGCTAGGCCTCGATCCGGCAAAAGATGTAAGTTTACGCTCCATCGGGGTGCTTTACGACCGAATCGCGGCGATGCAGAAAGGGATCGTGCAGTTCACTGTTCTCACCGAAGCTGAGAAGCCCATCGTCGATAAGTTGGGCTTCTCCGTCTTGCTCGATTTGATCTCACTCAGGATTCCTTTTCCCTGGCGCGGGATCTCAACGACGGGAAAGTACATCAAAGAACAGCCGGACACGGTGCGGCGATATATGCGGGCGTATGTGGAGGCGATCCATTATTTTAAGACGCGTAAAGAGGAAACCATGCAAATCATGAGCAAATATTCGCGGGTGGAAGATCGAAACGTGCTTGAGCACAGCTGGTCTTGGTTCGCTCAAAACATGCCGGAGAATCCTTACCCGCCGCTGGAGGGGTATCAGGTAGTCTTGCAGGAAATGGCGACGACCAATCCCAAGGCGGCGGCACTGAATGCGAAGGAGCTCTTGGATACTCGCTTCGTCAAGGAACTGGAAGACAGCGGTTTCATTGCGAGTCTCTACAAAAAATAGACGGCAACGTGTGCTATAAGGAACTCATTATGAAATTCTCATTCTTTATGATGCCGCTTCATCTGCCAACCGAAAATCCCGCGTTGGCCTTCGACCGTGATATCGCATTGATCCACTACGCTGATGCGTTAGACTTCGATGAGTTTTTCATCGGCGAGCATCACTCGGGTGGTTGGGAGACCATGCCTGCGCCGGAAATGGCTCTTGCCAAGGCCGCCGCCCATGCCCACCGCATCCGCCTCGGCACCTCGGTAATTAGTCTTCCTTTTCATCATCCTTTCCATGTTGCCGAGCGCATGGCCTTTCTCGATCACCTCACGCGTGGCCGCGTCATCCTGGGCGTTGGACCCTGTAACTTGGTTACCGACAAAAAACTCTTCGGCCTGACCAATGAAAAGCTCCATCCTATGCTCGCCGAGTCGGTGGACATCATCGTTCGTCTGCTGGAATCGCCCGATCCCATTGACTACGAGGGGCGGTTCTGGAGCTTCAAAGGGATGCGGTTACAGCTGCGCTCTTACCAGCAGCCTCGCATGCCTCTCGCTATCGCGTCGTCGGGAAATCCGATTAGTACGGAACTCGCCGGCAAGTACGGCATGCTGCTTCTGTCTCCCGCTGGGAAAAACCGAAGGCCCGCCGAACAGTGGAGTGCCGTAGAGGCGGCGGCCGCCAAACACGGCGTAAGGACCTCCCGCGAAAACTGGCGCATCGCCACCTGCGTTTACCTTGCTGAGAGCCGGGAGGAAGCCTGGGCCGATGTTGAAGCGAGCATCGGGCGCGATATGGAATATTTCTTTGCCATCGGATTGAAAGCGCCTTATGAGTCTTACCCCGGCCAGCCTGCGCATGAAATCACGCCGCGCTCAGGCGCCGACCGGCGCGACTGGATCATCGGCACACCGGACGATGCCATCGCGCAAATCGAGCGCATACAGGCCGAAACCGGAGGCTTCGGCGGGCTCATGTTGACTACCCATGAGTGGACCGGAACTGAAAAGCTGCGCAAGTCTCTCGAGCTCTTTGCCCGCTACGTCATACCTCACTTTCGCGGCCACACCCTCGGTTACCGCGACGAGTGGCAGCGTCTCCAACGAGCCGCGACCGAAGGCGGAGTGAAGCTGGGCAGAGAAGGCCAGCCCAGCAACCTTGTCCGAAGTGAAGACCTATCCCAAGCGCCGGGAAATGATCCGACGTTGATGAACGAGCAGTCTCGCAGGATCAGATTATAAATTTTGTCCCCGCGGCCACAACTGGGAAGGGAAGCTTGCCGCTCCGAATAAATGCCGCGGTGGTTGACATAGAGAGGTGAACAACGTAGTGTGAAAACACCTACTTCAGTATAAGGCCTTCTGAAAGAGGAAAAGAAAAATTGAAGGCTTAGTCAGTCTCACCTAGCGAAAAGATATCTAAAGGACAATCCGACCAGGGCGTGGTTTCATTACTTTGTTCCCCATGTTCTGCTCCCATTAGCGGTCAAGTTCTCAGGCTAGAGACAGCAACATTCTCTTATAGGAGGAGAACATGAATAATAAATTGTATGTGGGCGGTTTGCCCTATTCAGTAACTGACGGGAAACTAGAGGAAATATTCCAGGCACACGGGTCCGTTGAGTCCGCCAGGGTGATCTCGGATAAGTTCACCGGTCAATCCCGGGGCTTTGGTTTCGTCGAGATGGGTTCCGGAAATGAAGCACAAAAAGCCATCGACGCTTTAAACGGGACCCAATTCGACGGGCGCACGCTCACCGTGAATGAGGCCAAACCGATGGCAGACCGCAATAGTAACGGCGGTGGAGGTCGGGGGAATAGAAGCGGCGACCGCAATCGCTGGTAGTTTTCTCGTTCTTACGTAGCTAAAGGGGGGCGCAACAGGTCGGGTTGCGGCCCTTTTTTTTGCGAACTGCGCGTGGGCATCAAAGTGGTTTCAACTCCACCGATTTTTCTGCCAGCGTGATCTCGTGAGCAAAGCATTGAAATTGAACCATCCCACAGCAAGCTGCAGGGTATCGATAGACCACTATGACGTGACCCGAATTCGTCACCCCCGAATGTTTTAATCGGGGGGCCAATCCGAGTTTCGCCTGGATTCCCGCTAAAAACATGCGGGAATGACGGACTCTGACGGACCTAACAAGCGCTTTTTGCAGCAAGCTGCGGGGAATCAAACCCGCCGAGATTGAATTCTTCTACCAGCTGCTTATTGATCATGGCCGGTTCTGAACCGTAAATTGGGCGGAGTTACTTTGCTTTGACCACCGCCGTACTGGGTCTGTATTTTTTGTGTTACTGGATCCTTTAATTCGGCAAAAAGCATCATGGCTATTGGATCCTTGAAATTCAATCTGATTCTAAAGTTTCCAACATTCTTTATTTCTAACACTGCGACGTGTGGCGTCTCGAATGTTCCGTCAATCACTGAAGCGGTTATATGCGTCGTAAGACCGAGACGAGCGACCGTGCTTCTCCCATCTAAAATGGCCAATACGTTTGGAGGAGTTTGTATCGCTTCATAACTTGCTCCAAGCACAAATTGGCCTGGTTCCAATGAAAAATCCTCTCTAGTCAGATCTATTTCCTTATATTTGAGCTCCTGCGCCACCGTTAGACTTACAATCTGATTGGGTTCGGGCAGAAGCAGATTTTTGGCTAGATGGATACGAATACCGACGGGACGGATGTTCTTCTTATCAAAATCAGGCTCAATAATGATTTTGCCTTGATCAATGTACTTCTCAATTGTTTGATGTGATAAAAACATGAAACGCAGTATGCCATGAAATGTCCGGTTGTGCTAAACGAGCAATGATTTTAGTGATTTCAGGGTCTCGGCTGTTCAGGGCTAGAGTTGGCGCGTTGCCCGCTTTTTATGACGTGATCGCTCGCGATAATCAGCGCAGAGAAGTCTTGCCGGGTACTCACGATCGGCTGTGCCTACCTGCGGTCCTGATATAATTCTTTTTAGGATTGTTCAATATTAGACAGCAACTGCTGGCGAATCAGCGCATCGTGAGAAGCAAAAGACTCCGATGGATAAACCTGAGGTAAGGGTTGTCCGAGACCGAAGTGATCCAAGGGTAACTCAACAATACAACGGCGTGAGGGACAAAAAACGTTTTTGCTAATCGAAGCTTGCGGGAATCACGATCCGGGAAGCTAGAAACCGTGCGGCTGTGTTGCATCCAGCCTATTATCAATGCACTGATGCGCGAATTGACGCATGTGGTCTTCAGCCTGCAACGCTGTCGTGAAAGTACGATTAGTGAACATAGAATGAAGGCCCTCATTAAAGTCTACATGACCTTTCCATGCCCATGAGTTTGTCCTAGCGTCCAGATTAACTACCCCAACGTAGGCCTGGTTACGATAAGATTCTTTGATTGTGTATCTTTTGCTAATGTTCATAATCATTACTTTAGTCGTTGAGGGACTCTAAAGCAAATAGAATCTAGGCCGAAGAGGAAGCAATAAAGGCGTTGTTTTTCTATTACCCGGTGCTGCTACAGCGGAGCGTTAGGGGATCGCGTCTTGAATCTCACAGGCATGGGTGACGTCGGCCTCTCCTGTATATCGTCCGGCGCAGGTGATGGAAGTAGGAATGGCTAACCAGTGTGGACTCCCGAAGAAATCACTGTATTGTTGAAAAAGGACAGAAGAGGGGCTGCTCAACGCCAGAAGAGGATCTATGAACGAATATAAAAGTTGGAAAATTCTTCAAATCATTCCGGCACAGGGAGGTTGGAAAGCGGTTCATTGCCAGGAACTAGAAGATAGGCAAATAGAGATTTCTAATCGCCCCATAATTTGCTGGGCCCTTGTCGAACCTGTCGGAGAGACCACAGTCGTGCGAACACAAGTGCGGGGCATCGAGCAGGAGTCAAGTGACTTAGCCGTTGTCGAAGATTTAATAAACACAGAAGACATCAAGCAAGACGGCACAGATCGAAATCAGTATTTTCTTGGCTACAATGATCCGGAGGCACACAAAGAATCTGATTACTGGATCAAGCAAGCCAACCACCGGCTTCGGACAGAAAAAGAAAAAAGACTAGAGAAGAGGAATTGATTCTGGTGTATCATTTGATCCGATGCGGATCTCTCCGGCGACCGAATCTTCGCCCTCAAGGGGCGGCCCGCCTTTTTTCTTCTCTGCTTTACGCTGCTCCCGCCGCGCAGCCTTGTCCCTCTGTTTTTGCTGGCGCGCTAACTCTTTCTGGCGCTTCTGGTATGTCTGATTTCCCATACAATCAGTGTAGCACACACCACAGGTAACAAGAACCGTCGCCGTAAAGATATCGAGCAGGTGTCATCGGTAGAATCAGCCAAAAGGAGTGATGTGTTGATTGCCCGGAAGGTGGCGGGCAATCGTTATCGCCGCCGCCCGGCTAAGGGTTATGC
>JAHKKJ010000462.1 GCA_020027655.1 Deltaproteobacteria bacterium
ACTATGATCCGGGGTTGCCCGGAATGACGCCCAAATTATTCAACGGATTTCGGGAACACCACACTAGAGAGAAGCCACCTATAGACGTTTTCACGGGTAGCAACGTTCGCACTCATTGCTCGCATGGATCCAGCAGTGTGCTCCCAAGCTCTCATTGGGACTCAAAGGCGAAGACCCGCTTCCAATCGGTTTTCATGTTCGCCACCGTCCAGCCCTTCGCATTCGCCTCGTCCAGTGCCTTGTCGAGCCGGCCGACAGATGATTTGCGATCGTACGCCCACTCGCGCTCGGCATCGGTATGATGCACCAACCCCATGAAGCGCGCGCCGCTTCCCGCCGCGGTCCATTGCAGCATCTGCTGGTCGCCATCGGAATTCCCAAAGGCGAAGATCGGCCGCCGGCCGATGAAACGGTTGATCCCCACGGGCTTTCCCGGGCCGTCGTCGACAAACTCGATCTTGCTGTCTTTCAGCAGCACGGGCTTGCCGTCGGGCCGGAGCTGGAAGCGGACCACCCCGGAAGAGCCCACCACCTGCTCGGGCGAAATGCCGTAGACACGCTCTGTAAAGACACGCATGAATTCGACGCCACCGCCGGAGACGATGAAGGTTTTAAAGCCGTTGGCGCGCAGAAAACTCAGTAGCTCCAGCATCGGCTGATAGACGAGTTCGGTATAGGGCCGGTCGAAGCGCGGATGGCGCGCCGTGGCGAGCCAATCCGCGACGATTTTCGCAAAGTCATCGGTGGTTATCCCGGTATGAGTTGCCGCCATGATCTTGAGAAATCCGGTTTCACCAAGCGCCGCAAGCGCCTTGATATCGCGGTCGAGCACCGCCTTGAACGGTTGTTTGGTCTTCCACTGCGGATGCTTCGGCGCCAGCGCCCTTACCCGATCCATTGCGAAAGCAATCTGGAAATACATCGGCTGCTCCGCCCACAAGGTGCCGTCATGGTCAAAGGTCGCGATGCGCTCCTCAGGTTTGACATAATCAGGCCCCCCTTCCCGGGTCACGCGCGTGACAAAGTCGACTATGGACTTTTTGCCGGCCCCGTCATTCCAGGAGGAGAGCGCTTCGCTCTTTGCCGGTTCCGCTGCACCTAGTGGACTCCCGCCGATGAGAACCAGGAGCAGCCACACGGCAACAATCATCATTCTTCTTCGCATCTCAATATCCTCCTCATCGCCCTTGGGATGAAGCTCCACCGTGTGACCCTACTCTCGCTTCGGTCAAATGATAAAGCGAAATTCCAGGTGCCACTCAAATTATCGAGGGGGCTTCGCCGTGCGCGCGAAGCGGGACGGTAGCAATACCGTGATAGTCCAGCGCGCACAGGTACGAGCCCCCTTTACTTACATTGCAGGGGATAAGAATGTCCGGAGATATTGGGACGTAACCCCTTGGATCTTTACTTCAGCTTGACGACCAGTCCGCTGGTGCCTAGTTGCAGCCGGGCGCCTCGTGACGTCGAGCGTATGTGCATGACCACGCCATCCTGATTGCGCAGCACCATGCCGCCCATGCCGCCCGCCAGGGTAAACCCAGCCTCAGCGGCCACATAGGTTCCCGCGAACTTCGCCACGTCGGTCAAGTTATAAACGTCGCCAGTGGCACTTGCTTTACTGATGCCAAAATCTACGACCGTCAGGCCGTCGATGGAGAACGGGTGCTCTTTCCCTTTGAAGGTCAGTTTCCCATCGCCCCAGGTAACGCCGATGCCGGCAGCGATCGATCTGCTCTCGATGGATACCTTGCCGGAGGGTTTGCGGCTTTCTCCGGAAATGGCGGTGGTTGCAAATACTGCGACAAATAAAAACCAAACAAAACTCGAAACTGTTGTTATCTTCGACACTGGACTACCTCCTTTTTTATTCTGATCCCAATAAGAAATTTTTTTCGCACTTCTGCTGCATCGCCGAACTCGAGGAGGGGATCGCGCAGGGATCATTTTTGCCGTCACACCACCGGCGCCAAGCAGCGCCTCAACGCGTTAGTCCACCCATCCCACCGGCTTACGATATCCCCCCAGTCCAGCATGTCAATGTCTCTCGATGAATGAATTATTATAGTTATTTCGAAGAAGAGAATGCTGGCAAAGTTTTTGATTGGGCCCGCGAGATTTAGAGCTACGATAATCGGATGAAAAAAACAAAATCGGATCGTGTGTGCGAGAGATTGTGTTGTCGTACGTTCACATGACCATGGTTTCGATATAACACTTGAAATTAGTGGGTCGCACAGGGCGCGCCCCACTATGTCTATTGGCGCCATAAGTGGCGACAAGCCACCCCAGCGCATGAACAACGAAGACAGGCCGCGCTAGGCCTTGCCACCGCAGCTCTAGAAAAGATTAGCCAGCCGCCACCACTTTCCTCGGCACCGAAACGGAAGATGCATTGTTTAGCTAAGCTAGCTCTTGAGTGCCTCCGGCACCGGCATCTTGAGAAGGGTCAAGACCTCTGCAGCCTTCACCTTCACAGAGCTGGCCTTAGCCACTGCGTCCATCAGGTTCCCGCCTTTAGAAGCCTCGGTCGCCGCCGTCCATTGTTGTGTGATCTCGCTTAGGCCGGCTTTTGCTTGGGCCAGGGTTTCTGCCGACATGCCGGCGGGAAGCTTCTTGCTCTGCGAGAGAATATCCACTCGGCTTTTAATCGCTTCTACTACCCTGGGCATCCCGGAGCTCAATCCTTCCCAGCTTTTGGTGAGCTCCGCTTTCTTTGCAGCCGCAGCGCTGGCGATCTCCTGCGCTTTGGACGTGAGTGCCGGAGCTTCGGACAGCACCGCCTTGTAGTCACCCTTGCCCAACTTTTCCCTGGTCGATGCCAGCGCGGACTCCAACGACTTCACCTGGTCGGGCATGTACTTGCTCGCTTCGCCTTTTGCTGTATTGATCGCTTCCTCCGCCGCCTTGAGCGCAGTTTCCGCCGGGCCCTTGTCGCCGCTGCCACAGGCCGCTAGCAACGCAGCAGCTAGAATCATGATGACAAAACTATAAACGTATCGTTGCATGGGTCCTCCCTTCCATTCCCACCCGTCCAGATTTCACGGAATGCGAAGCTTCTGGCCGATGTTAATCCGGTTCGGGTCTTTGAGAACGTCACGGTTGGCATCGAAGATTTTCGGGTACAGGCTGCCGTCGCCGTAGTACTGCTCGGCAATTTTCCACAGGGTCTCGCCCTTCTTCACTTCGTGCCACTGGGTGGCGTCAAAGGCATCGGCGCCGCTTTCACTTTTCTTTTCGTCTGTCTCGGGACCTATATCGGGTATTGCCCACGGGTCGGGGTTTTTCTTTTCGTCCATAAGATTCTCCTTTCTCTGGACCGCATTGAAGACAGTTTCCTTGTTTCTCACTACTCCACCGGCTCATGGCGCGCCATGAGGATTTCCCTGATTTTGACCTTCGAAATCTCTTAGGGGATTAGCTGGCTCTCGAAGAGATTTCCGGGCTGCTCGAATGCCGCCGCGCGCCCGATCCGGCAAACTCGTTGGTTACGGGCAAACCCCACTCTAGGTTCTCCGATCACTTGGGCATGTAAGTGATCTTCTGGCCGCCAAGGGACGCCTCGGCCATAGCACCACCGGTGGGCTTAACGAACACCGCGACGCCGTCAACGAACTGGGCGCCCGCGGCGGCGCCTTTCTCTGCGATGACTGCGGAAGCATTGGCCCCAAAGTCTATTTCATTTCGTTTGAAGCGGTCCATCGCTGGTTGATTTTCGAAGACTATCAGCTCGCTGTAGGTCTGGCCCCCGGCCTGGAACCCCACGGATACTTGGGTAAGCTCCGCGTAACCGATATGCTGGCCTTTTTCATAGACAACACCATGTCCATTAGCCCCACCAACGAGCAGCCCACCCTTGGTTATTTCCGGGAAAAAAACGAAGCCCTGGCCTTTCTTGGCAAATGCCTCTAACTGAGGATCTACCTTATTCCATTCCTGCCTCGCGGTTTGGGACTGCTTGACGAGCGTGTCTCTTTCCTCCTTAGTTGCCGACCCCGTACTGCAGCCGATCATTAAGCCCATGGCCAATGCCATCACGACAATGGCGCGCGTGTTTGATGTCATAAGCTTGCCTCCTTTCTCGTCATGACGTTTCCTCTTCCGTGCGTCGCCGATGTCAGCTTCCTCCGACCTCGGGCCAGGCGAGCCGATTTTCGCCCCACTCGATCTGTCCCTGGGGCAGCCCGAGCATCTGGTGCGCCATCCACATCAGCGCCTGGTTGGATGACACCACCGGCTTGCGCAGTTCCTGCTCGAGGAATCCCAGAACCTCCAACGTCCTGAAATTG
>JAHKKJ010000067.1 GCA_020027655.1 Deltaproteobacteria bacterium
ATCTCACCCTGATAACAGATGCATGACATCGTTAATGACAAACCGGCGCGATGACATGCGCAATATTGCGATCATCGCCCACGTCGACCACGGTAAGACGACTCTAGTCGATGCCATGCTGCACCAAAGCGGCATCTTCCGGGCTAATGAACAAGTGGCCGAGCGCGTGATGGACTCCATGGAACTGGAACGCGAACGGGGCATCACGATTATGGCGAAAAACACGACCATCCATTATGGCAAAGTTAAGATCAATATTGTGGACACGCCGGGCCACGCCGATTTCGGCGGCGAGGTCGAGCGCACCCTGGCCATGGTCGATGGCGTGATGTTGCTGGTGGACGCTTCCGAAGGGCCGCTGCCGCAAACCCGTTTCGTGTTAAAAAAAGCGTTGGAAGCCAAACTGCCGCCGATCGTTTGCATCAATAAAATCGACCGTCCCGACGCCCGCGTTGCCGAAGTCCTGGACGAGATCTACGACCTGTTTATCGACCTCGATGCCACCGAAGACCAACTGGATTTTTCGGTGGTTTACTCCAATGCCCGCGCGGGAACCGCTACCCGCGATTTGACCCAACCGGCCGGCAATCTGAAGCCGCTCTTCGATCTGATCGTCGAGACCTTGCCGGGGCCGGTCGTCGACCCTACCGCACCGACACAGTTTCAAGCCAACAACCTCGATTACAACGACTACGTCGGTCGCCTCGCCATCGGGCGCATCAAAAACGGCACGCTGGCCACCGGCACATACACCCTCTGCCGGGTTGACGGCACGCAGCAACCTGTAAAAGTAACCCAAATTTACGGTTGGCGGGGGTTAAAGCGGATTGAACTGGCTTCCGCCGAGGCCGGCGACATCGTCGCTGTCGCCGGCATTGAGGACATCGGCATCGGCGATACGATCGCCGACCGCGAGAATCCCAAGCCGCTTCCTGCCCTGCGCATCGACGAGCCCACCATCGCAATGGTTTTCAGCGCGAACAATTCGCCCTGGTCGGGACGCGAGGGTGAATTCGTGACCTCGCGTAAGCTCAGAGAGCGACTCTTTTACGAGCAGAAAAAAAACGTCAGCCTCCGCATCGTCGATACCGAACAACCGGACTCCTTCCAGGTCACCGGCCGCGGCGAATTCCAGCTTGCGATCATCATCGAGACCATGCGGCGCGAGGGCTACGAGCTGCAAGTGTCCAAGCCCACCGTCGTCACCCGCGAGGTCAACGGCACGCTCCACGAACCCGTGGAGTTGTTGGTCATCGATGTCCCGGAAGACTTCATCGGTGTCGTCTCACAGCTGTTGGCGATGCGCAAAGGAAAGATGACGAAGATGATCCACCCCGGGTCGAGCCGAGTACGCCTGGAGTTCTCGGTCCCGTCACGCGGACTGATCGGTTTTCGCTCGCGCTTCCTGACGGACACGCGCGGAACGGGCATTATGAATGCGCTCTTTGACGGATGGGCGCCGTGGCACGGCGCCATTCCAGCCCGGAGCAACGGCGCGATGGTTGCTGATCGTGAAGGGGTCGCAACGCCCTACGCCGTTTTCCACTTGCAAGAACGTGGCATTATTTTCATTCCGCCCGGTGCGCGTGTTTACGAAGGGATGGTCGTGGGCGAGTATTCGCGCGATGTCGATCTTAACGTCAACATTTGTCGTGAAAAAAAGCTGACCAATATTCGCGCCGCGGGCCGCGATGAAAATATCATCATCTCACCGCACCGGGAGATGGGGCTGGAAGAGGGGATCGAATGGATCGCCGACGACGAGTTGGTAGAAGTCACGCCTGAGTCGATTCGCCTGCGAAAAAAAATCCTCAAGCAATCCGATCGTCCCAGACGGCGGCACGAAGAAAAAGACTAACGCCGGCAAAACCGCCTTCACTTCTTCACGGGTTCGTTGGCACCGCACGCCGAGCTCTTGAGAAACATCACGTAGAGGTCCCGTGAAGGAACTCTAACCTCGACGGCGGGACGAGTTCCTGCCTTGTGCTCTTTAATTTCGGCTTTGTGGCCCGCCGCACGCATCCTTTCGACCAGCTGGTAGGGACTCTTGATATCCTGAAACTCAGGTCCTTTCTTTGTAAGCGTCGATAGCGGAATGCATTTGCCTTCCTGTCCCGCAAGCAACCATTCGCTGGTTTCCGCCGACCACGCCGATAGCGTCATTGACAATATGGCCGGGAACGCAGCAACAAACAACCATTTGCGAATTCTGACGTCCATCACAAAACTTGGTTCTTCCGACTTTCGAGTGGGTAACGCCACCGGCTCGATCATTTAACCCCAAACTGCTTCGCGCTTTAACCTTTGCTCCAACTCCTTGGCCGTCAACCGATACTTGAACGCCTTGCGACCATTGATGAACAACACGGGGACTTCGTTGCCGTAGTTTTCCTGCAGCGCCGGCGAGGTATCAACATCGATCTCTTCGAGCGCAAACGGAACGCGGCCCGCGACCCGGCTAAGAGTTGATTTCATCTCCTCACAGAGGCAACAATCTTTCCTCGTGTAGAGCAGCAGTTGAGGTTTCATTTCGTCGTCGGTGGAGCTTTCTCTTCTGTGGAATCCTTCTGCGGGCTGTTTTGAGGTTCCTCTGTTTTTTCATCTCCTCCCCACCCGATAATATGCTTCGGAATTCCAAGAACGCCGAAAACCCATTCCGACATCGTGCTCAGCGGCGCTGGAGTGATGGTGGGCTCGTCGATGGGACCCCTGATATTAAAGCTGGCGACCAAAAAAGAATTTTTAATGGCCGCGATGCCTCGACCGATCAAAGGGATGTAATTGATCGCGGTGTCGATTCCGGCGAACGGACGCACGGCAACAACAAAGTCGATCTCGTCTCTGGCTACGTCGATCTTGCCGGCCCCGGTCATACGGAGATCGTTGCTATCCACGACCAGGTTTTGCGTCTCGTAAACGCCCCTAGCAATCTTGAAGTCGCCGCTAATGCTGCGAAAACGAATACCCTCTTTAGCCAAATCGGGCATTTGCAACGTAAACCACCGGGACAGGTCTAGCAAATTCAGAATCTGAACCAAGATACGCATGCGGCGGATAATGCCATCCTCGATTTTAAGGGCGAAAGCACCGTTGAGATTTCGCTTTCGCTCGGCGGCATCTTTCCCGATGGTTTCCAAATTCCCTGTCAGATTGACCTTTCCCGTCATTTCGGTGGTGGTCATATCGAACCAATTTAGAAACGTCTGAACCGAAACGCCCTCGATCTTGGATTGGGCCGACACCCCGAGGGTATCCGGTTTGTCAGCGATGGTGGCAACACCCCGTATAGTGCCGCTGGCGGCACGCATCGTCGGGCTAATCAGGCGCCAGACGCGCCGGTCGATGGTCACCTCGCTGTTGAAATCGGCGAAGTCGAAAGATTTGATGCGCCCTTTTGCGAGGGCGATTTTGCCTTCCCCCTGAAGCTTGGCGTAAAACTCCTGCGCCTCTGGATCGATTTGGGAAATGAGATAACTGATGTCGAGATTGGGCGCCGAGAAATCAAACAGCAGCTGCGGCTTTTCCGCGTATCGCCATCGGCCGTTGAAGCTGGCGGGGGAACCGACCAGCAGTCCCTTGAGATTCTGAAAATCGATTCCAGCCTCATCGATTGTGATCTTGCCGGAGAGTTCCCGCAGAGGTTGCAGCAATGGCTCCACGGCGAGTTGGACGTTGACCAAATCCAAATTACCCGTAAACTTGCGACCTTCTTGGGTCCCGAGGGGCCCGTGATAATGAACGAAACCGCTGACAATGCCAGGGTCCTGCAGGGAACCAGTAGACAGCAACAGCCGCGCGATCACGCCGGCCTTGACCCCCGTCGAGTCCGCGGACAAGTCGAAAGTCCCATTGTCGGCACCATAATCCTTCAGCGCCAGTTGAATTTGAATCGGCGATTCCGAAAGCAAGGCTTTGACCTTCTCACCTCGAATCTCCTTTGGTGTGAAAGTCAGATCGCCTTTAACCTCGGTGAGAGAGTATTCGCCCATTCGGAGGCGGGCGTCGTCCAAAACAACTTTACCTTCCGTCTGCAGCGATGCATCGGCGGGGCGGCGCACGGCTAGGTCCATTTTCCCTCTACCGCCCATGTCTTGAACCGAAGAAGCAAGCTTGGAGACCTCAGCCGGTAGGATTCCGATCTTCATTTGCTGATGCAGCTCCGTAAGGTCCAGATCGCCGCGCGCCCGAACCTCGAAAGTGGCTTGCCCCGATGGCAAAAACTGGTAATTGCCGTTGACATCCGAAAGCCGCGATTCACCGTAATTGCCTTCGAAGTCATTGAAGGCGAAAATCCCGTTCTCAAGTTTTAGGCGTCCTTGCACCCCGCTAAGTGCAAGGTAACCCTCTCCCGCCGGTTTTCCCGCGGCATTGCGCAATTCACCGTCCAACGAGATTCGCCCTTTCGCTATGCTCTCAGGCAGCCGTCGAATTTCACTGAGGTTCCCGTTAATCGCCGCCTTTTTTAGCTGAAACTCTCCCTCTTGCAACGCCCCGATCCAAGTCTCCCATTGTTGGGGGGAGCCGATCATCTTCAACGGCAAATACTTGCGATAAACCGTAAACGGTAGAAAGGGTGCCGACACATTTAATTGAACATGAGTGTCATGGGCGGCGGTCAGGCGCGCCTCGCCCTTCACCGTGAGTTTTAACTCCCTTGAACGAAAGTCAAAAAGAGCGATGCCGAGGCGCTGGGGTTTCCAATCGACATCAAACTCGGCTTGCCCGTCACCGGGCGACAACGGTGCACCAAATAGATCCGGGGCATCGATCGCGAGCTGTTTGAATGACAGAGCGCCTCGGAGTCGGATCTGATCCGCGGGACTACCCTGGACGTGAAATCGTGACGCAAAAACACCGGTCATCGATTTCACCGGCCATTGAGCGCCAACATACTGGCGCAGGAGTACGGCAGACAGGTTGTCGAACTGCATATCTGCGTTCCACCATGCTTTGCGGAATTCCAGAGTCTCTTTGGGGAACACCATCCTGCCCCGCGTGCGCAAGGTCGTCTTCTCGTTGTCTGTTCCAACCTCGGTCTTTAGGTTGAAATCCAGCGCCGCCCCCCGCGGCTGCGGTTGTTTTAGATTCGCCAGTTCTCTGACAAAATCCAGCAACCTTTGATCACGCATCCGTTGGACATCAAGATCAATATCGCGAAACCGGGTCGTTCGCGGTGCTTTTTCAGTTTGTTGATCCTCAAAGTCAACCTCGCCGTCTTGGATGCGGATTGAATGCAGATCGAGTCCGAATTGAGTTGCTTCTTGGGTCAAAAAGGGCAGGTTGAGCAATTTTTCGATCAGCGGAATCCGGCCCTCCTTATCGCGCACTAAACGAGCGGTCGGCTTGTGCAAACGCACTCCATAAAGGATCAACTTTCGCTCAAACAGTGGCATCAATGCTACCCGCGCGGTAACCCGCTGGGCGGTGACGGCGGGCCGCGCGACGTCAGGTTCGGAGAGCACAAAATCACTAAAACCGATCCCCAAAATGCGTCCCACCGCTAGGTCGGCCTCGCCGAGCTGCACCTTGAACTCCGTCTTTGCCTCTATTTCACTAATTAAGAAGCGCCGCAATTCGCCGGCGCGGATCAAATGGTAGAACCCAAGCCCGGCGACGATGACAAAGAGAACCAGCGTGGAAAGAACGACGCCGAAGAACTTGAGAGTTTTTCGCATAGAAAGGGGTGAAAGCGATCGGATTCTATCTGCTTTGCCGCCACCGTAGGATGCGGAATTATGCTAAAGGAACTCCTGTAAAGGCGCAAGCCAGCTTTTCACTGAAACTATCTGGCGATTCATCCATCTGCTTGTGAAGCACGCAGAGGCTAGCGTTTGTTGCGGTCATGGTTCTCACGGCAAGGAAACTCTGCTATCTATCAGGGCGGGGAGAGCACCGTGGGCGGCAGCCGCTTCGCTTCGTTTAAGGACATCCTATTCGGGAAACCGAAAGATCCTCTCGATCCTAAGGTTTTTCATCAGATCTCGCTGGTTGCGTTCCTGGCCTGGGTCGGGCTGGGCGCCGATGGTTTGAGTTCCTCGGCCTACGGTCCGGAAGAAGCCTATTTGGCACTGGGACAACATTCCCTGCTGGCGTTGCCGCTGGCCATTATGATGGCCATTACCGTCTTCGTCATCTCGGCTAGTTATTCGCAGATCATTGAACTTTTCCCGACCGGCGGTGGCGGCTATTTAGTAGCCACCAAGCTCTTGGGGAAAAATGCTGGCTTGGTTTCCGGCTCAGCTCTCGTGGTTGACTACATGCTGACGATCACTATATCCGTCGCCAGCGGCGCCGACGCATTGTTTAGCTTTCTCCCCTCGTCGGTTCACGGCCTCAAATTGTTCACCCAGATCTTTCTCATCTTGGGTCTGATCCTTCTGAACCTCCGTGGGACCAAAGAGTCCGTGCAATTCCTTTTGCCGATTTTCCTTCTGTTTGTCATCATGCACGCCATAGCGATTAGCCTAGGCATCGGAACAAAAATCGGGGACCTACCCTCCATCGCCTCCCAATCGGTTCAGCAGACGGTCGGCGATATTCACGGCATCGGGATCTGGGCCACGCTGGCCATTCTCCTCCACGCTTACAGCCTCGGCGGCGGCACCTACACGGGCATCGAAGCTGTCAGCAACGGTCTCCAAGTTTTGCGCGAGCCGCGCGTGGAAACGGGGAGGCGCACGATGCTTTACATGGCGGTCTCCCTGGCCTTTACGGCAAGCGGGATTTTAGTTTGCTATTTGCTGTATCAAGTATCGTCGGAAGCCGGCAAAACTCTGAATGCCACCCTTTTCACGAAAGTCTACGGTGTTTTTTTTGGAGTGGATTCAGGAATCAATGTGCCGCTGGTGATCCTCACGCTGGTCACCGAGGCGGCGATTCTGCTGGTCGCGGCACAGGCCGGCTTTATTGACGGTCCGCGGGTCCTCTCCAGTATGGCCCTAGACTCCTGGGCACCGCACCGTTTCTCTCTCTTGAGCGATCATTTGGTCACGCGAGATGGAATTTGGTTCATGGGGCTGGCGTCCATGAGCTTTCTTCTCTATAGCCAGGGCGACGTCAGGCTCCTGGTCGTCATGTATAGCATCAATGTCTTTCTCACCTTCACCCTCTCTCAGCTCGGCATGTGCAGGCACTGGTGGGAGGTGAGAAAAACTCAGTCCGTTTGGCTGCGGAAGTTCTGTGTCAATGGACTTGGGTTGCTCCTGACCGGAACGATTCTGATCGTCACCATCACAATCAAATTCGCAGAGGGCGGATGGGTTACCTTGCTGGTTACTTTCTGTTTTATCTCTCTTTGCACCTTCGTCCACTCTCATTACGCTCGGGTGCGGCGCGCGCTCAAGCGCCTCGACGATACGCTTCTGACCATTCCTTTTCAGCCGAATCTAAAAGAGCCCGTTCCGCCGAAGAGCCCAACCGCTCCCACCGCGGCAATCATCGTGCGTGATTTTGACGGAGTGGCGGTTCACGCGTTGCTCACGATTCCAAGGTTGTTTCCCAATCATTTTAAGAATGTCGTTTTCATTTCGGTCGGCGTAATCGACTCGGGCCAGTTCAAAGGACAGAAGGAGATCGAAAATCTTCGCCGCGCCAAAGAAGAAGACCTCAAGAGTTTTGTCGAGTTCGCCAATTGCCTCGGTTGGTATGCCGAATATCGCTACTCCTTGGGAGTCGATCTCATGGCGGAGCTGGAAGAGCTTTGCACCGCTGTGGTCCAGGATTTTCCAAGATCAGTCTTTTTTTCCGGCAAGCTGGTTTTTCAGGAGGAAAATGCCGTCAGTCGTTTTCTACATAATCATACGCCCGCGACGTTACAGCAAAAGCTTCAATTTGCCGGACTCGACATGATGATTCTTCCGATTCGGATCTTCGCCGATACCCAGACTAAGCAACGGGGAGCGGCAGCTTGACGGCTACTCTATCAGGCAAAGGTTCGGCGGCGGGATTTTTGCCCGAGTGCGATCACCAGCGGCAACCATGCTGTGATATATAATTGGCTGTTGATGCGTATTTGCCTTGACAGCCCTGAGTGAACTTGTTAGAAAAACGAACCTTTTTTAGACAAAGAGCGACTAAATACCATCCTCAGGGAGGGGGGTTCCATGACGGAAAGAGAAGAGGAGCTATTGAACAGCAGGCAAGTTGCGGTAATACTAGATTTGAGCCCAGATACCGTGAACGAATTTGCCCGCAAAAACATTCTGCCAGCCTTCAAAAAAGGTAAGCAGTGGAGATTTCGCAAGCGGGATATCTCGATTTTCTACAAAAGGCAGAGTAGGGACATTCGGGATGCCTGAAGCACGGGGGTGGGGTGGGGAACATGGGTGATATTGAGGCACACGAAAGTCGCTTATACTCTGACTTCGCTCCGCTTTACGACAAAGTATTCGGCAAGATCTTCTACTCCCGACTGGAACGCGTTATCGAGGGACTTGAGATCCCCCGCGGCGCAAGAGTTTTAGAAGTCGGTGCGGGAACCGGCACGTCCTTTCCCGCCTACCCAACCCATTGTGAGGTCACAGGCATTGATTTGGCTCCCGACATGTTGGCCCGGGCACGTCAAAAAATTCGCGAGAACGGTTGGTCGCACCTCAAAGTCATAGAGATGAATGCGCTCGATCTAGAGTTTCCCGAAAACAGCTTTGATTACGTCATGGCTTTCCATGTCGTCACCGTCGTGCCCGATCCTATACGCATGATCGAAGAGGCGAAGCGTGTGTGTAAACCCGGCGGAAGAATCGTAATCGTCAATCACTTCACCAGCGATTTTCCACTGCTGGGATCTTTCACCCAGGCGTTAGATCCCATTACCCGCTGGTTAGGCTGGCGAACCGATCTCAAGCTAAAACCGTTCATTGAAATGACCGACCTCACCGTGGAGAAAGTTTATAAACTATCCAAGACCTCGCTCTACACTGTACTGCTCGGCATAAAGCAAAAAAACGGCTTTCATTTCACGCGCGAATTATAAGTAAAACAGCGGGACCACCGGCCGGCAGTCCGATTGCTAGCACGGACAAGAGCGCCGGGATAGGAGCGCAACGAAGTGCGCAGGTATACTTAAGCGCGATTGCTTCCAGGACGTCGCTGCGACGTTGCCAACCGGTCCGGCGGACATTAACGCGGCAAATCTTTAGAGCTATCTTTCTTAGCGTCGCTACCTGAGTCTTCGCCGTCGTCGCTGGTTACGCCTTTTTTGAAGTCCCGAATCGCTTTGCCCAAGCCACTGCCGATCTGCGGCAGCTTGCTCGGTCCGAATATGACCAATGCAATAACCAAAATCACCAGCAGTTCTTGAAGCCCGAGTCCAAACATAAGTCCTCCTAGCTTTTACGCTTGAGCGCAAAGAATACAGCGTTGTCCCCCCGTTGCACAAGCAGCAGAATTCGCTCTCCTCGCCTTCCTTGGCGGACAGCACGTTCGAAATCACTTATATTATTGACCGGCCGTTGATTGACTTCGCGGATAACGTCAGCGGGCTCCAGTCCCACCTGATCCGCGGGACTCCCGGACTGAACTTCGACGATTAACACTCCCTTGGTCGAACTCAAGCCCAAGCGGCGTGCGGCCTCCGGGGTAATCCGTTGGACCCGAACTCCGATTTCCGGATCCCTGGCCTCTGCCTTTTGAACGGCGTCACCCTCTTCGGGAAGTTCGCCGATCTTCACCGACACGATTTGTTCTTTTTTGTCACGCGCGATTTTCAACGTCACCTTCTGGCCCGGCGGCGTATCCGCGATCAAAGATGGAAAATCTTGGCTCCTGGGAACCGGCTTGCTGTTGAACTCCAGGATAACATCCCCAGGTTTTACACCGGCCTCAGCCGCGGGACTGCCCTCTCCCACCTCTGTAACCACCGCCATCTCGGCCGGATTCCGCGTGATCCCTAAAGACGCCGCAAGCTGCGGCGAGACGTCTTGGGCACGGATGCCCAACCAACCGCGCACGACCCGACCGTTCTTTTTTAACTGATCGACAACCTTCTTCGCCAGATCGATAGGAATCGCGAACCCGATGCCGACATTGCCCCCCGATTGGCTGAAGATAGCGCTGTTCACTCCGACAACTTCACCGGAAGCATTGATAAGTGGACCGCCGCTGTTGCCCGGATTGATCGACGCGTCGGTTTGAATGAAGTTATCATAGGGGCCGGCGCCGATCACTCTGCCTTTGGCGCTGACAATACCAGCGGTCACCGTGTGCTCCAAACCGAAGGGATTGCCGATGGCCATGACCCAGTCCCCAACATCTAATTGGCTGGAGCTGCCGAGCCGCGCGAACGGCAGATTGCCGCCGGATCGTCTGATTTTAATGAGGGCGAGATCGGTCCGGTCGTCCTTCCCTATCAGTCGCGCTTCATACTCCGTTTGATCCGCAAGTTTGACTTTGATCGCGTCGGCATTTCGTACCACGTGGTAGCTGGTAAGAATCTCACCGTCTTTACTGATAAGAATGCCGGAGCCCAGACTTCGTTGGCTATTCT
>JAHKKJ010000463.1 GCA_020027655.1 Deltaproteobacteria bacterium
GATTGCGTAACCGAGTATTTCGAGGGCGGTGACTCCTAGCAAAAGCGTGTCGGTGGTTGACGAATAGGGTGGGCACTGTTTGGCTTCCCATGAATGCGGATAAAAACATCTCCCAGCGGGCGTCGGATCTCGCTACTGTCATGAATGAAAAGTCTTGGCTTGGATTTCTAATTTCTTTTTCCGGCAATCTAAAATCGAAAATCCAAAATCGACGATCGCTGGGGCTTTCGGTAATCGCTTTTTTGCTCGTAGTGACTAACGCTGTGGCTCAGGCGCAGCAGCCGAAGAAAGTCCCGCGGATAGGCTATCTATCAAATAGCGATCCAGTTACTGAGTCCGCCCGTGCCGAGGCAACTCGGCTGGCTCTGCGCGAGCTTGGCTACGTAGAAGGACAGAACATCGCCATCGAGTACCGATATGCGGAGGGGAAGCGCGATCGGTTCCCTGAGCTTGCGGCCGAGCTGGTGCATCTCAAGGTTGATATCATCGTGGCAGCAGGAGGGACCGTGATAGTCCAGGCGGCCAAGAATGCGACCAAGACGATTCCCATCGTTATGATGGGCGGTGGGCTCGATCCTGTCGAGGCAGGCCTGGTTGAAAGCCTTGCCCGTCCCGGCGGCAACGTCACCGGCCTTACTCTCCTTTCCACAGAACTAGGCGGTAAGCGGCTGGAGCTGTTCAAAGAAGCGGTTCCCAAACTTGCCCGTGTTGCGGTTCTCTACGATCCGGCCAATCCGCCCAGTGTACTCGAGGTGAAAGAGGTTCTCCCAGTCCCGGCGCGTGCGCTGGGATTGACTATTCAGCCTTGGGAGGTACGAGCTGCGGACGGTTTCGAGAAGGTATTCGCAGCGCTAAACAAGCAGCACCCGGATGGACTCTACGTGGTCGCGGGTCCGGTAATGAATGCTAACCAAAAACGGATCGCGGGCTTGGCGTTAAAGAGCCGGTTACCGTCGGTCGGCAACAGAGGATATGTAGATGCCGGCGGGCTCATGTCCTACGGGGCGGACATCGCGGACAGCTACCGGCGCGTAGCATATTACGTGGATAGAATCCTCAAGGGAGCCAAGCCAGCCGACCTTCCCGTTGAGCAGCCAACGAAGTTTGAGCTGGTGATCAATCTCAAGACAGCGAAACAGATCGGCCTCACGATCCCGCAGTCCGTGCTGTATCGGGCGGATAAAGTAATCAAGTGATGGCAGAAAACCAAGCAGCGCTGCCAGGATTGAACTAATTTCTCCTACAATTTACTGCGAGGGGCGACCACAATGTTTTCTTATAGTCGTTTTCACTTCTTCCAGCGCTTCCAAATCTCTTAGTGTCTTCACAAACAACTGGGACCGTCGATAACAGATAATTGAGACACGTGATCTTGCTGATCTTACTCTGTCGGCGATTTCCTAATCGCTCTTGTCTCGACTCGGAGCGGTCCTACTGCGGAAAGATCCGGCGATACACACCCGGGGAGCCAGGGGCCATGGTCATACGTGCGCGCATGCGTCCAGAGCGTGGAGAAGAGTGTTCTCTTTGATGTAACCAGTCGCCGCTTTCGGACACCTTATCGTTCACCAATTCATAGACGGTCGCGAAGCTACGCTCACTGTCCACTGCGCGATAGCGCCGCGCGTAGATGACGCCGGGGACTTTAAGATACCCGGGGATATACTCGCTGTTATACCACTCATTCCATTCGGCATCCGCACTCTCTGGCACAGACATGCGACCGATCTGGAGGGCGGGCGCCATCCCGCGATCGGGATTTTCCAGCGTGCTTGGAAAGATCTGCCGGCCGACGATTCGCGTCAGGTTTTTGCCGGTCACGCGCGGCGACATACGGTTTTCCCAGGGCGTACGTTTCCGTTCGTTGAACAGTTGGCTTTGAACGGCCTCAATGCTAGTGAGTTCATAGACTGCCAGATATTTCGGACCTCCCCGAGTGGCCACATAGCGCGCCGCATCGAGAAAACCCGGTAAAGTCAGCAGCTCCGGTAGATGCTCGGTGTTGTACCAGGCATTAAATTCTTCCTCGTGCTTTGGGTCGATGAGGTCGGTATAGACTAAAAATAGTCCCTCTCCCTTTTTTGCCATCACGCTCCTCCGCTGTTGACCCCTATCACACCAGGCTTCGTACGTGAATAACGAAGGCGAAACGTTCTGAAATCCCGCATTCACTAGATCGGCTGTCTCAATTGAAATACCTCAAGTCGAGATTGATTGACAACTCGTTGATTGAAGCAGTAAATCTCACAACGCCATAATTTTCGTTAACGGGAATAGACGGTTCCGTATATTCTTGGTTAGCTGAGTCAGAGACCGAAATGACGGCGGGACTGGTGAGGAGAGCGGCCACTGAAACTTGGCGGTCAAGCTTCCTGGGGCTCGCTATTATGCTCGCTGCAACTCTGCTGTGGAGCGTTGCCTGTGTGCTCGTCCTTCTGAGTGTGGATATGCTCCATGTTAAGGACTTGACCAAGGCGGTCCTAATATTGTGCCTCACTGTTGTCCCAGGCTCGGTTCTTGTTGGCGGAATATTAGGCTATTGGATCGCCTCTGCGCGGCCATCTCCAATTGGAGCTGCATCGATAGCTGGCGTTGCCGCAGTCACAATCAACCCGCTTTTCTTTTCGTTCGCCAGCCAGTGGAGCACCGTCCCCCACGGTTGGGTCGACGCCACCCTTGGCGGGGCTGTTGTAGGCCTGACGGCTGCGCCTTTCTGGTTCATCGGAGCGCTTGTTTTATATGGCTTTGTTGAAAGATGGCTGGTAGGTCGCACACTTCCCGGCAGCTCGCGAACCGGTGTACTCTCAGCGCTTATTGGATTCTGCTTGAACCCCTCTCTACCGGTCACGAAAGTGGCTAATCCCTTAACCTGGGGATGCTATTTGTTGGGATACAACTTGTTCCTTTCACTGCTTTTCCCTTTGTTGGTCGTTCCTGTGATGAAGTATGTCGGAGCGAGTTACATTGCACAACCGCGGCGATTTTGGGTCTGGGTTATATTTTTTGCCGTTATCGAAGAACTCACATTTCGGCTCCCTCTGAAACAGAGTGCAATCAGTCTTACCATTTCGGCTTTGCTTTTTGCCTTGTTTCCGGTCGGTCACCTTCTGTTAAAGTTCGGAAGTTTTGGCTTGGCAATGACTACGGAACGGTGGTTATGGAGAGCAGTTTTTGCGATATTGGTAGCATCTGTTGTATTCGTCCTGCTGCGGATCGAGCCTGTTAAGCGGCTTGCCGCAAGCATCTGGTTTGATCACTTTAGGTCTGTCCTTTACCTCAGCTGTTTCGCTTTCGGGCTGGTCCATCTCTTCAACTACCGGTTCACATCACTTACTGCTGCAACTTTATTTCTGGCTCCTTTGCTGGTGTTGCCGCAGATTATTTCAGGCTTCATCCTCGCCTTTGCGAGAATGCGCTTAGGAATGATCTGGTGCATTGCGTTGCATGCAGCACATAACTTAGTCTTGCTGTTCACAATCGGCCAAGTCAGGCCGCGTTGATGAGGAACGATCTTGCTACTGGCAAACGCGCTCTAGAAGCTGGCTACATATAGCGCTGGCATTTTCTATTCCGCCCAGCATCTGGACTTTGATGTCGTTCAATCTTATCTTAGGCACCTGTTTGGGACTTAAGAGCCAACAGCAAGCCTTGACACCTTTACAATCATTTGCGGCAGGAGGATTTCATGGACCCCACGACGGAATACCTGAGCGACTACGCGTGCAGGTTGACCTACGAAGATCTTTCCCCGGAGGCGGTACACCAGGTGAAGCGGACGCTGGTCGACACCTTGGGGTGCGGGGCCGGCGCGTTCGACAGCGAACCGGCGTCCATCGCGCGGCGGATGGCGTCTCGAGTGCAGGGGAATCCTCCGGCACGCATCCTCGGCACCTCGCAGGAGACGTCTACGGATCTGGCGGCCTTCGCGAATACGGTTCTTATCCGCTACCTCGACTGTAACGACGCCTACGCGGCACGGGGGACGGGTCATCCGAGCGACATGATCCCCGCCGTGCTGGCGGTGGCCGACGGTCACAAAGCGGCTGGTCGGTCGGTGATCACGGCGATCGTCGTCGCGTACGAGGTGTTCTGCCGGCTCGCGGACGCGGTCCCCCTGAAGGGCTGGGACCAGGGAATGTTCGCGGCCATCGGGGCGGCCTGCGGTGCCGGAAAGATCCTGGGGCTCGACGAGGCGGCCACGGCGAACGCCGTCTCCATCGCAATCACGTCAGGCGTGCCGCTCGGAGTCACGCGGATCGGCGAGCTTTCGATGTGGAAGGGCT
>JAHKKJ010000464.1 GCA_020027655.1 Deltaproteobacteria bacterium
ATCCGAGGGACTTTCTTCGGCTGCTGCGCCTCGGCTGTAACTCCAACAGCAAGCAGTACGACTACAACAAGCATTGATGGCACCGCAGCCTTCTTCATTGCACACCTCGTCGAGCGTTATGTATCACGTGGATAGAGATAAAGGAAAGTGTGATTTACACGGCGAAAAGCGACAGGGATTAGTCGAGGGGGAAACGAGATTTTTAGCCTGAGATTGAACTGAACGGACGCGTCAGCGCAATGAGCCGAAACGTGTAGAGCAGGTAAAGACGGTAAAGGGGCGGATGCCAGAGCAATTCCATAACTGCGAACACGTTTCTAAAGTTTATAAACGTTCAACCATTGGTCAGCCTATGTTAGCAAGTCGGCGCCTAGAGTTAGTCAAACGCATTTAGAACGTGCTGCCACGGAGCGGTGGGGTTGTTAGAATTCCCAGCCTTGCGAGAAATTCATACCTCTCTTTGCAGAAGTAAGAAAAAAACTCGCCTTTGCGTCAAAAAGTGTGGCATATTTCGTGGCATAACCATTGCTCGCTTATAAGGATGCCATGAACACAAAAACAAAAGTTGTCCGTAACCTGTGTACGGGAATTTTCTTCTTCATTGTCTTCTCCTCTGTTGCTGCGGCCTACGAGGAGATTACAGTAAACAACGGCGCGAGCATTCGGGGCAGCGTCAAAGTTGAGGGCAAGCTGCCAAAGCTTCCGCCCTTGCAGATCACCAAGTTCAAGGAAGTTTGCAGAGATGTTCCGAACGAAAGTCTCCTTATCGGTCCAGGCCAAGGCCTGCGATACGCGGTTGTGACGTTAGAGGGGATTACGAAAGGGAAGGCCGCGGAAAAAGAGGCGATTCATGAGCTGGATAATTTGGGATGTCGCTTCGTTCCCCACGTATTGGCCTCAACCGTCGGGCAGTTCGTGGTGTTCAAAAACTCAGATCCAATCCTACATACGGCGCATGCGTTATTCACCAGCGGGCAGCCTCAGTTCAATGTCGGGCTTTATCCAGGCAGGGTGAGCCGCAAACCGTTGGTTACTCCCGGTGTGGTCAAAATCATTTGTGAAGTCCACCCCTGGATGAGCGCTTATATTGTCGTCACCGATCATCCCTACTATTCGGTGACGGATGTCTATGGAGAATATCTCATCAGTGACATTCCCGCCGGGAGCTATCGGTTGAAAGTGTGGCACGAGACTTTGGGTACCAAAGAAAAACAGGTCGATGTGAAGGCCGGCGGTTCTCACAATGTGGATTTTGTTTTGAGTCCAAAATCAGGAGTAAAAAAATGACCCTACAACACGTCCGGCTATTTGCGCTTATGCCGCTCTTGCTCGCGGCCCAAGTACAGGGCGCCGAGGTAGCGATAAAGAGCGGAATCATCAAAGGAACAATTACCGTGGCGGGAAAGCCGACTGCGGATGTGGTGGTCTCATTGGAGGGCATCTCGGCAGAAACCGCCAAAGCCCAAATCTCAGCGGCCAAACCGAAGAAGGCGGTAATAGACCAGAGGGAAATGAAATTTATTCCTCACGTTTTGCCCGTGCTGGTCGGTACGACCGTTGAATTTCCAAATCACGATACCGCCTGGCACAACGTCTACTCGAAAGGCGGAGCCAAAGATTTTGATCTCGGTCTTTATCAACCGGGAAAAACCACGAGCACGACGTTTGACAAACCCGGAGTGGCCAGAATCCTGTGCAATGTCCATCCTAATATGGAGGCTTTCATCGTCGTGAAAGAGCATCCCTTTTTCTCCAGCGCCGACAAAGGAGGCAACTATCGACTGGATGGAGTGCCGCTGGGCAAGTATCGCATTCAAGTCTGGCATCCGGAGCTCGGGACCACTGAGGCGGGAGTCGAACTGGTTCGCGCGGGAGAGGTGCTGGACGTTAATTTCGATCTGAAAAAGAAATAGCGAACGAAGCTTCGACTGCAACGAACCAAAAAAGCGACAAAGATGCGACGAAAAGAAAAGGTGCTCAAGAATCACAGTGAATGTCGCCTGATTGAAACGGAAGAGAGCAGAATAACCCTGAAAAACCTCACCTCTAAGCTGACGGCGGCGGAAAAGAGAGTGCTAGCTCTGGTTTCTTCTGCAAAGACCAATAAGGAGATAGCATTCGCTTTGGGCATCAGCCCGGCCACCGTCAAGCGTCATCTGGAAAACGTTCTTAGAAAACTCGCACTCAGAAACCGCGTCGAAGCGGCGATCTATGGCCTCATCGCCAATGGATGTCCGAGTGGAGCAAGCTCCGCTTGCCCTTTGAAGCTGTGGCGAAAAGCAAAACACGATGCCGACCCAAAATGGGCCATTTGACCCATAGACGACTTTAACTGCGCGGTGTTATAAACCGACAACAAACCGGTACTGCCACAAAAAGCACGTTTCACAGCAGAGGGCGTGGAGGAAACATGAAGCGTTGCGCAGCCCTGTGTTCGTTCTGCATTTTATTGTTGTTGGTTTTCCTTCGAATCATCTGGTCTGCGGAAACGGAAGCACCAAAGCCCGCCCCTGCCACCTACGTTGGCAATGAAGTTTGCCAGGCTTGCCACGCGCCCGCCTTTGAAAAATTTTCCCAGACAATGATGGGGAAAATTTTCTTGTTCAACCCGCGCAATGAGACGGAAAAAAGAGCCTGCGAGAATTGTCACGGCCCTGGCAGCAACCATGCGGCCGCGGGTGGTGGTAAGGGCGTTGGCGGGATGATCACCTTTCGCAAAGACTCGGGCGAGTCAGCAAAAGTCCAGAACGAAACCTGTCTCGGATGCCACCAGCGCGGCGTCCAGACTTACTGGGAAGCCGGTCCTCACGCCAGCCGCGGGCTAACTTGCGTCACCTGCCATACTTTGATGGAGAGGACGACCGACAAGTATCAGCTCGCGAAGGTTGGTGAGAAGACGCCTTTCTTTAACAAGCGGGCTGAGACCGAGGTTTGCGGTCAATGTCACCTGCAAAGAAAAGCCCAACTCATGCGCTCCTCGCATATGCCGATGAGGGAGGGCAAGATAACCTGTACGGACTGCCACAATCCGCACGGCACCCCCAATCCTTCGCAGCTCAAGCAAACCAGCGTCAATGAAAACTGTTACACCTGCCATACTGAGCGGCGCGGGCCGTTTTTGTGGGAACATCCTCCGGCGTTTGAGAACTGTGGCAACTGTCACGAGCCTCACGGAACCGTCAATGATCGGCTGCTCAAGGTCACAGACCCGAGGCTCTGCACCTCGTGCCATAACGCAACACGTCACCCTGTGACACCGCGGCCGAAGACTTCGGTTTTCTTCTTTAACCGAAGCTGCACAAACTGTCACAGTCAAGTCCATGGATCGAATCATCCTTCGGGCCGATTCTTTCAAAGATAGGGAGGCCGGACATGAAACAGACGCAGATCTGTTTTGTTAGGGGCACGAGCCTGGTTCTCTTTTTGTTTTTGCTCTCTCCGGCGTGGGGGCAAATTAATGTCGGAGACTACACCATCAGCGGCGGCGGAGAGATCGGCGGTCTGCCGCGGGGCTTTAAAGGGGACTTGTCCAGGTTTGAAGAATATCGGGATATACCCGAAAGCATCATCGTGCCGCAACTCCAACTGATGATCGGGGGTAAAAGAGAAGATTACTATCTGTATGCTGACTCCTACAAGACCGGACTTAACGACCAGAGCTATACCCTCAGGGTCGGGAGATATGGGCTTTTGGATATGGAATTCAAGTGGGATCAAATTCCGCACTGGTTCAGCGACGTCGCCCGGACCCCTTATACCTCGAGGGACGGAGTGTTCACTCTTTCCTCCAAGCCCACTGCAACCACGGCATCGCCAAACTGCGCCACCTCCCCAACTTGCCAGTGGTTGAATACCAACGCCCAACCCATAAATCTTAACCTTTATAATGGCATTGCCCGGGTCAATCTTCGCTATACTCCCACACCGGGGTGGACGTTTACCGGGACTTACTGGCAAAATCATAACGTTGGCAGCCGAGCATTTGGCACTCTCTTTGGCACAAGCCCTGGCTCGTACAATATTACCGAGCTCGCTGAACCGATCGACTACCAGACCTATAACATTGAGCTCGGCGGAGAGTACGCTAGAAATGGTTGGTCCATCGCCTTGAAATACAATGGATCGATTTTCAACAACCTCAACAGTTCTATCGTCTGGGACAACCCGATGAACCTCACGGGCGTAGGGTCGGCATGTAGGGACTCAGCAACCTTGAATTATACCACCGGCACGGGGGCGTGCCGGGGCCGGATGGATCTCTATCCAAATAATCAGGCCCA
>JAHKKJ010000465.1 GCA_020027655.1 Deltaproteobacteria bacterium
CGAGACAATAGCCAAGTGACGAATCTGCGCCATAAATGACCCTCCTTTTCAAACTTATTCACAGTAAATGAGCTGATCACCGGAAAAGCAGTTTCTCGATATCCGCCCGCGCTTCATTGATCCGATCGTAGATACTCAAATCTTCCGGCACAAATCTAACTGTTTTGGGCACGTCGGTCTCGACATCGGTTCGCGACGAGGCCTTGCGTCCCAACTGCACCACCAATTGCTGCGCCTCTTTTGAAAGGCAAAATTCCACGAAGACTCGCGCCGCATTGGGGTGCTCGGCTTTGGCGGAGATGAAAACGGGATGCAGCAGGTTCACAACGAAGATGTTCTCGCTTTTGACCCAGTCCACGGGAGCACTGTCTTTTTTCATCCGTCGAACCATTCGTAGGGCTCGGTGTTGTGGTCCTTGACACAATATAAAACCATATTGTATTGCAACCAGTGACTTTGAACGCCATCGATAAGGTTTTCCATATACTAGATCAGTTCACCAATGAAAAGCCCCAATGGGGATTGGCCAGGGTCTCGCCAAAGTGGTGTTGAGCAGATGAAAATCCCTCTAAATCTCCCTTTACAAAGGGAGACTTTCTATTCCCCCCCTTTTCAAAAGGGGGGAAGGGGGGATTTTTTGGACAAACGTGAGTTGTCAATCCAATTCAGTAAGATGAAACTGACCTCGACGTCGCCCCGGGGGAGTGCCGTGGCCGTTGTCGGAGATGGATGTGATCTGAGATTTCTTTGCGTTGGCTGGCTTTACCGTGGGGTACAAGTTAACTATGGCCTATTCTGATTTACAGGATTACCTACGGTGCTTGGAAACCAGCGGGAAACTCCACTGGGTCGACAAGCCTGTGGATCCTTCGTGGGAAGTATCCGCGGTCACCAGGCATCTGTTCGACGGGTATGGTTGGAACGATCGACCTGCGTTGGGATTTCGCCACGCGGGAGACAGCCCATTTCCGTTGGTGATCGGTATCATTGGCGGTTCGCCAATGATTTACGCGCTCGCCCTGTCGACCATCCCAGAGAAGATTCCGGAAGTTTGGGAGAAAGGGCAGCGCCATCCCATCGATCCTGTTGCCGTACAATCTGGGCTTTGCAAGGAGATCATTGCGCGAGGCGCTGAAGTTGACCTCGGCATTCTACCCCAGGTGGTCTGGACTCCAGGCCAAGATCCCGGCCCCTACATAACCGCGCCGGTCATTATCACGAAAGATGTTGAGACCGGCCGGCGCAACGTCGGCACCTACAGGCTACAAATCAAAGGCCCGCGCCAGCTCGGTCTATACGTCGGCGCCGCCCAGCACGCCGCCAAACATATCCGGCAGTACGAAGCGCAGAAGCAAGACATGCCGCTGGCAATAGCAATTGGCGTAGATCCTACAATCGTGCTCGCGTCCATCAGCAAATTCCCCTACGGCACCGATGAGCTTTCAGTAGCCGGTGGACTCCGCGGCGAGCCCGTGCCTTTGGTTCGATGCGAGACGGTGGACCTTGACGTTCCTGCCAATGCTGAGATCGTAATCGAGGGGTTCTTGCGCTGCGGCTATCGTGAACAGGAGGGACCTTTCGGGGAATTCTCGGGATACATGAGCCCCGGCGGCCAACAACCGGTGGTTGAAGTTACCTGCATGACGCGCCGGCGCGCGCCCGTGTATCACTCCTTCTTGAGCCAGATGCCGCCGAGCGAATCGAGCTGCATCCGGAGCCTGAGCCGCTCCGCCGCGCTATTTCACCACCTTCGCCATGTCATCGGCTTACCGGTGCGAGACGTTCACTTCACGGAGAGCGGCGGCGCCAGCAGCATGTTGGTAATCTCCATGACCAAAGAATATCCGGAACAGGTCAAAGAAGTCGCCTGGGGAGCTTGGTCTCTGATGAACAAGGAGGGCAAGTTCACGGTCGTTGTCGACGATGATATCGACGTGCGTAATCCATTTCAGGTGGAATGGGCGATGAGCTTTCGCGCCCAGCCCGAGCGGGACACCTTTCTAGTTGATGGCGTTGTCCCGTCCGGCGTCGACCCTTCGACCGCGCCGCCGGACATTCCGCAGCATGATCCCAGACGGAGAGCGGGAAGCAAGATTCTCATCGACGCCACCCGTAAGCATCCCTATCCGCCCGCCGCGCGTGTTCCCAAGAAATATCTAGACGCGGTGCAAAAAAAGTGGAGTGAATATGGCTTCAAATGAATTCCGCCGCCGACCAACGCGTTCGCCCGGTTTCATTAAGAGCGCCGGTTGTTTGTTGCTTGTGCTTTTTTGGTTTTGCAGCGGTGCCGACGCAGCGAATAAAGTCAGGATCTCGGTCACGAATTACAACATGAGTTATCTGGCTGCCGGGGTGGCCGCCAAAAAAGGCTTCTTTAAAGAGGAAGGGCTGGACCCGGAAATCATCAGGATGAACTTCAACGTCGCCATGTCCGCTTTGATCAACGGCGAGGTCGATTACACGATGATATTCGGCTCCGTGGTGCGCGCCGCCATGAGAGGAATTCCGGTCAAGGTGGTGGCGGTTTTGATCGATAGTCCGCCCTACGCGCTGATTGCAAAGCCCGAGCTCAAGTCCATCAAAGCCCTTGCGGGAAGAACTCTCGGAATAGGCGTATACGGCAGCTCCAGGATCAAGGTTTCAGCCGTTCCCACCTTGAACATTGAACGTTGAACTTTGAACTAATTGGGAGAAATTGTCATGGTTAATTTCATGGATTTTTACTACACGGGGCCGGGCACGTTGGCAGGCCAGTATATGCGAAAATTTTGGCAGCCGGTTTCTCGCGCTGAAGATCTGAAGTCCGGGTGGGCCAAACCGATCAAAATCATGGGCGAGCAATTTACCCTTTATCGGGGCGACGAGGGTAAGCCGCACTTCGTCGACTTTCGCTGCCCGCACCGCCAAACGCAACTTTCCGTCGGTTGGGTCGAGGGCGATTGTATTCGCTGCAGGTTTCACGGTTGGAAATTCGATAGCTCCGGACAGTGCATCGAGCAACCGGCGGAAAAAGAGTCTTTCGCCGAAAAAGTTCGCATTCGCAGCTGTCCCACCCAGGAATACCTCAAGCTGATCTTCGTCTACTTCGGCGAAGGCGAGCCACCTCCTCTGCCCCGTTATCCCGATTTCGAGAAAGACACGCTCTGGGCGGAGACTTATATCCGGCCGTGCAATTACGTCAACAATCTGGAAAACGATCCGATTCATATTCCGTTCACCCACCGGGAGTCGGAGTTCTACATGAATCGCCCGCCGGAAATCCCGGATATCACGGTCGAGGAGAGCGATTGGGGCGTGCTGCTAACCTCACGCTTTCCCAGTGGCCGTCTGTATATCACCCAACATGGATTACCCAACATCCTGTGTTTCCGGGAACGCGATCGCGATCATCTCGCTTGGCGAGTGCCGGTGGACGACGACAATCATGCAAGTTTTCAGCTCGACGTGACGCATATTTTGGAAGGGGAAGAAGGCGAGGCCTACAAGAATCGGCACAAAGCGAGGACCGGAAAACTCGGCCGCTCGCCGACTGAAATCGGTGAAGCGGTGCTCCGCGGTGATATCCGCATTCAAGACATCGACGGCCCGGAGCGCGCGAACATCGTTTGGATACAGGACTACGCGACACAAGTAGGCCAAGGCCCGCTGGAGCTGAGAAAAAAAGAATGGCTGGGGCGGTCGGATCGCGCTTTGATCATGATTCGTAAAATCTGGGAGCGCGAGCTTCAGGCCCTGGAGGATGGCAAGCCTCTGAAGCAATGGGCGCGCTCAGAACAACTTGCCGCGCTACACTCCAGCGCCAACGACTAGACTGGCAAGCTGCTGAAAAAGACTGCTATGCTTCGTTGCGCTCGATGGCCTGGTTTCACGGCAAGCAGTTCAAAGCGTTCAAGCCGTTCAAATGTTCAAAAGGTTAAAAATGAAGAAGTCCGCGTCAGATCGTTTTGAGCAGCCGGCAAACAGATTTTCTGCACGAGCAGGGTTACATATCGTCTGAACGGGCAGTGGGCGAGTTATTCGCCGCTGTGGAGTGAAGGCACAAGGACGTTCAATGTTCAAAGTTCAAGGTTCAACGTTTCAACTCGGTACAGGGCAACCAAAAAAAACGGAGGAATAGAAAATGAAACTCACGCTTGAAAGTGCATCTTTGATTGTCGATAGAGCCCTCGCCAAGGCTCGGGAAGCCAAGTTCAGGCCCATGTGCGTCGCCGTGCTGGATGACGGCGGGCATGTGAAGGCACTGAAACGCGAAGACGGCGCCAGCATTTTGCGTCCGA
>JAHKKJ010000466.1 GCA_020027655.1 Deltaproteobacteria bacterium
GCCAAAAGCGTTTTCGCGTGATCCGTGCGCCACTGCGAGGCGATCTGGTGGGTGTGCGCCCCGACATCGTAAGCCAAGATTCCGTCGGGCGGAAGTTTGTCTCTGAGAATGTCCAATAAATGATGTAGAGAAAAAGCCTGACCCTCTGGCCGGAGTGATCGCTCCAGCATTTGCCGATGGTTCCGCCAGTCATCCATATCCCATTCATTGGAGAACAGCGGCACCTTCGTCATCGCTTCGACGGCCTGGTCAAGATCGCACGCCTTATTCCAGGCAAAGGAAATCTCATTGTTAGCCTCCGCGGCTTCGCTGCTGATATGGACCACCGGCCGATTGGCCACCCACTCCTCGTAGTTGATTTCGATGGGATCGTAGCCAACCGCCAAGATGAGGTCCGCCCTATCGGTGAATGCTTTCACGTCGGTGCGCCGCGCCCGACCGATAACGCCGGTCCAGTTTCGATGGCTTTCAGGCAGAAAGCCCTTCGCGTGGAGCGTGGTAACGAAGGGAATTTTTTGTCTTTCAACGAATTGAAGCAGCTGTCTTGCGTTCTTACTGCGGGTAAAAGTCAGCCCGCTGACAAGCAAAGGTCGGCGCGCGGCCTGCAACGCCGCTGAGAGCTTTTCCGCCAGTTCAGTGGAAAGATCGGGAAGCTCATGGGTCGAAATTGACCGAGGTACGCTCTCCGCGGCAATTGCCTCCGCAACATCCTCAGGCAAATCGAGATGCACCGGGCCCGGCGGTTCGTTACTCGCCAGGTTGAATGCCGCCGCCACGGTCTCGCCGATGCGGCCATTTGCGAGAGACAAAGTCGCCTTGGTCAACGGTCTGAACAAAGTGTGGTGATCGATGCGCATCTGGATGTGCCGTTCCAGCCAGCTGGTGGCCACGTTGCAGGTAATGGCAATTACGGGAGATCGATCCAACCAAGCGCAGCCGACCCCCGTCGTGAGATTGGTAGCGCCCGGGCCGAGAGTGGATACGCAAACCCCAGGTATGTTCGTAAGGTAGCCCACCGTTGCGGCCATGAAACCCGCGGAGGTTTCGCTGGCTGTGAGAATGAATTGAACGGAACTTCGTCGCAACGATTCGATGAACGGCAGGACCGGTCCGCTGGGAACGCCGAAGACCCAACCTACCCCGGCCTCTTCCAGCATGCGCACAAGAAGATCAGAGTTTTTCATGTGTGGGCTAAGTTCCGATCCGCACGGGGTCGACGACATCTTGCACCGAGCGAATGATCGACAGCGCGGTCAGCTTTCCGGTCTTGGGATTCTCGCTGGGAACATTCTCGATGTGAATGTGAAGCCGGCCGAACTCCCCTTCGATTTCGATGTCGTGGCAGTTACGCTGGAGGCCGGGAACCGCCAGGATGCGAATCCGTGTCCGGTCTGGTCCAATGCCGGCCAGGCTTACCGCCGCTGAAACGTTTACGTTGGCCGGAAACCCTTTGCACGCTTCGCGGGCGCTACCGGAAAAAACCTCTTTCTCTTCTGTCAAACCAGCGAGGGAGATTCCCCGCTGCACAAGGTAGGGAGCTCCCTCGAGTCCCTTGGGCGGCTTGCGCGTCGTCATGGTTACATGCGTGATCTCACCGGCACAGGCAGACTTGATGCCATCGAGACCGGCGATAGCGCCGGATGGAACGTATAAACGGCAGCCGGTTTGCCGGGACTTTTCGATGATCTCCGGATGATCGAGCAGCGCGCCGGCGCTGATGACCATGAGATCCTTTCCCGCCGCGAAGACCTCTTCGGCCAGACTCTGCACCACGGACCCGCCCGCGGCTTCGATGATCAGATCAGAAGCCGCAATCAACTCGCGCAACGCGAGATACGGAGGAGGATTCCTGAAGTTTGATAAGAATTCGCGTGCGCTTTTCTCCGTCCGGCTCGTGACGCCGGCGATGCGGAACGACAATTTACCGCTTTCCACCGCCTTCAAAAGCGCCTGCCCAATAATGCCGCAACCGACAATTCCGATCGACTTCAATGCCATGATCGTTAATAATCCTTCAAATCTCTGCGACGAAGAATCGCCGATGACAGACTTTATCTATCTTGAAGCCTTTTCTGGTGTCAATGAGGGTGCTATTTTGACGCCACTTTAATATTGATTGTGGCGGAGAAATCTTTCCCATAGGAGAGATGGAGGCCGTCCGCGAACTGAAGCGTCAGTTTGTAATTACCCGGAGGTAAGTCCAAAACCGCTTCCGTTTCTCCTTTCCCGAAGTGCCTGTGAGCATCGTCCGTCGCAATCACCTGTCCCTGAGGTATGAAATCCTTGTTGATCAAAATATGGTGATGTCCTGTGCCTTCGACGACCGCGCCTGCTGGCTTGACTTCCATTCCCTCCACAACCATGACTACCTTTACGGGCCCTTTGATTTCTGCACCGTCCTTTGGTTCCGAAAAGAACACTCGGCCCTTGGGTTTCTCTTTCTTCCCGCAGCCAATGACTACCAAAAGTGTAACCACGCAAAGCGCTAACAAGTTTATTCGATTTACCACGCGCATTCTTCGCCTCCGTTGCTGAATAGCATTCACCCGCTAAAATTAGGTACTCCTATTGCTCATATTCACCGCCCAGCCACCGCTCAATACGCTTTCGTGACGTTCAACAGGCTGGAGTAAACTAGATCATGGCTCGTTTATGGCAGAGAGTTTTCGATAACACAAACACGCCGACAGGTCCGAGTGGAATCCGCCCAGGATTAGAATAACTCTCCCCGCAGCAAGCTGACCGGGTAGCAAAAAACAGTTATGCGAATTTATCCCAAAGTTGTCACTCCCGAATCTTTTATCGGGGGTTCAGTCAGAGTTTCGTCTGGATTCCCGATAGAAGCCTTCGGGAATGACAGACTTTGAAAGGTCTGGGATAATCGGGTCACGTGACACAAGAACGGTGAGTTTTAAGAAGCAAATGGACGATTTCCACGCTTCACTTCTTATTCAGAAACCCGGAAAACTTGATCATGTTCCCTTACTTTTTCCTTTACCTTAATCCCCGCAGATTTCCCCTTTTCGGCATGGCTGACGTTCTGATGTTCCAGCTGGATTGAGTCAACGGTTTGTCTGAAGTCCGTGTGTGTCCCTTTGACGTGGATAACATCTCCGACTTTGAGTTCCCCTTCTGTGAGTTCGATGATCCCTACGCTGAGATGAGAATAGTAATGAGTGATGCGGCCGATTAGTTTTCCTTCCGCCTTGGCGGCCATGGCAAACCCTCCGTCACTTCCCTCGACCCATGCTTGTTAATGGCCTCAAAAAGAACCTGGGTATAGGAATATTGAACGCCCTGAATTTCATCAGCCATGGCTCTTATCTTCCTTTACTCTATCTTCTCCATTCGGCGAAGCGATAAAAATCGCCAGAGTATCCTCCCTTAAGGCGATGACCGTCGGCCAAATGTCGTCTCTAAGGGCCTTTGAAAGAATGACCTTTACACAAGTGTCATTCTGAGCGAAGCGAAGAATCTGGCTGCGTGACCCTTCGCTCCGCTCAGGGTGACAATACATGAGAGCATTGGTAAGCCAAATCGTAGAGTCTATTTGTAAAGTTTATTTCCTTACGGTCACTAACCTGCTATCGAGAGTGGATTTGCTGGTAGTTTCCTTCGGAGTCGAAGAAGTAGACAGCGCGACCGCTGGGCCGAACTACCGGGCCGTCGTGGTAATGACCCTCTCTCTTCAGGAACTCCAGGGCCTCATCGAAAGCTTCAGGGGCTACTTCAAAGGCCTGATGGGCAATGCCGTCTTCCTCAAGAGTGTTGCGACCCAGCGGACGAGGACGCTGAAAAAGCACCACGTCCGCATCGCCGCATTTCAGCCGTGCTAGCCGCGCACCTGATTCACCGATTCGCGCCTCTACTTTCATCCCTAAAACCTTGGTGTAGAAATCCTCCGCTCGATCAAGATCGTCGACCGGGATGCCAATGTGGTATATGCCTATTGTCCGAATCATGAGTCCACCTCCTTCTTGGCCAAAAGATTTAGAAACCAGGAAAACAAAAAAGCCAACGTACCGGCGATGAAACCGCTCGGCAGTTGGCTTTGATCTCTTCTTTTATATCCCCCCTCTACCAAGCCTCACGTTACGCGAGATGTCTTGGGCAACGCTGGAGGAGGCTCTTTGCTTATTGGGTTTGTTACGAACGGACCTGTATCACATGAGGGCGGGTTGTCAAGCAGGAATCGTTTCACACCAAGAGTAATCGCTATGGTCCATAGAGCATCCAGTAAACGACGACTCCGGTCACGGAGACATAGAGCCAGAT
>JAHKKJ010000068.1 GCA_020027655.1 Deltaproteobacteria bacterium
ATCCTTGCCCGCGAGCGCCGCAGCGGGTCCTTAGGCATAAGCGGTATTTCAGGAAATTTCTCTTCCAGGTATTCGTTGATGATCGCGGATTCGTAGATGACGGCGTCGCCATCTACCAGCACGGGAACTTTGCCGTAGGGGTTCCGTTCAAGCAGCTCTTTAGACTTGTTTTTGAGATCGCATTCGACGAGCTCGTAAGGAATCTTTTTTTCCGCCAGGACAAGCCTTGTCCTGTGAGCGTAAGGTCAAGGGCCGTAAGAAAGTAGTCTCATAGAATCACCTCGCGTTTAGTTGTGTGCTTGCTTTTACCACCTCGGTCTGGTTAGCGCAACTCCCTAGCCCTAATTGTCACCCCGAATATCTTCCTCGGGGCTCCAGCGGCAGTTTGTCTGGATTCCCGATAGAAGCATTCGGGAATGACAGACTTTTAGAGGGAACAGCTTTTACGCAGCAAGCTGCTGGGAATTGACCCAAAAAGTCTAGACTCACCCAGCCGGGAGCCCGATTTTGAACGTCGTCCCTTTCCCGAGATCGCTCACGTAATCAATGGTTCCATTATGAGCCGAGATAATTTGGCTCACGATGGGAAGCCCCAATCCACTGCTGAGACGCTTCGTGGTGCAAAAGGGCTCAAAGACCTCCAAGCCTTTGGGGATGCCCGCGCCTGTGTCGCTGATCTCGAGAAAAATTCTATCTTCAGACTCATAACCGCGGAATGTAAGGACACCTCCTGATGGCATGGCCTCAATCGCGTTTTTGCAAATGCTTAGAATCGCCTGTTTTATCTTCTCCCGGTCAAGCGTAATAGGTAATAAGGTATCTGGGAATTCAAACTTCAGGCGAAGTCCGACTGAGTCATAGAGCAGCCTGTCCTCAGCGATCACTTCATCGATAATCTTGCGCAAATCGGTTGGTTCGAAATCATAGTTCTGGGGTTGAACGAAAGAGCGAAAATCTTTCAGCAAAGAACCAAGCCGTTTGATTTCCTCTGTCGCAGATCCCACCAGAGATTTGAGCTCAGGATCCCCAAAGCCTTGGTCTTGAGCTTTCATATCGAGCAGCTGGAGACAGGCGAAAATACCATTGAGAGAGTTCGCAACCTCGTGCGCAAAGAGGGCTGCAGTGGGTCTCAATGTGGCAGGGCTTCTACTATCCTGCGCTTTTTTCTCAGCATCTTTCTTCGCGCTGCGCAGCCTTTCTTCAGCGGCTTTTCTGCTCTGGATCTCCTCCTCCAGTTGGCTTGTCCTCTCATCGACGAGGCACCGCAAATCTTCGCAGACTTTCCGGAGCTCTCGCTCGATCTTGCCGTGCTCCTCGCACTGTCTTTGTAATGCTAGTACGGCTTCCCGTAGTCCTTCATTCACCTGCCAAAACTCCTCAGCGACCACTGCACGCGTTCGTCAAAAGAGCCAAACGCCGCACGTTCGCCATTTTCCCATAGCCCACTGAGCTCCCCTCGGGGGCTGATGCGTCTCAGGGTTATTTACTCAGATAGATTTTCCGCGCCGTACGAAAGTGAGCAACCGCTTCGGCTTTTTTTCCCATGGACTCGAACAAGAGCGCGAGATTGTAATGCGCGTCGGCAAAAGATGGATCCAGCTCGATGGCTTCACGATAGGCATCCATCGCTTCCTGCGGTCGTTTGCAGTCGTCCATCAAAACACCGAGGTTGAAGTGAGGCGCCGGATCTTCCAGATCGATCTCGGCGGCGGCTCGATAGTGCGCTTCGGCCTTCTGCAGCTCGCCGGCATCATGGTAGAGTTTGCCTAGATTGAGGTGCGCCGCGGCCACCTTTGGGTCGATCTCCAGCGCCATGTGATAGGCTCGCTGAGCTTCCTGCGTCGATGTCGCTTCCAACTCGACTCCCAGATTGAACCAGTGGTCCGCGGTCAGTTTTTCTTTCCTCGACTTCGACGCGGGGGGAGGCAACTTGACTTTTTGCACCATGCTGCGGGCGTCAAAGTTGAACAGGAACTGGCCTGAGTCAGGCTGCCAGCGGGCTTTGCCGTCCCAGACAATGACCCGGCGACCGTCGGCATAAATCTTCACCCCGGACAGATGTTGGTCGTCCGGCATCTGCCGCTTCAACGAAGAGAGCATGCGGATAATCCTCTTCGATGGCACGCGAGAATCGAGGAGCCCCTTGGCGGTTTTCAAGAACAGCAGATCTTGAAAAGTAAACTGGAAGGTCTTTTTTTGGTCCCGTGCGGGCGCAAGAAAACCGGCGCGCACGAAAGAGCGGATGCGACTACCCGGAAGATTCAAGATTTTCGCCACCTCGCCGGTGGTGAAAAGTTTCATTTCTTGGCAGACTGAGCCCTTTTCTTGCCTTTTTCAGGCTCGGCCGTTTTGGCGCGAACCGCGGGCTTTTTCTCCTTGGCGACTTTCTTTCCCAGGCTTTCCTTGAGCGCCTCCATGAGATCGATCACCTGAGCACGATGGACTTGCGGCTCGGCCACGGTAATTTCTTTGCCTTCGGCTTTGGTGTTGACGAGGTTCAATACCCGCTGCCGGTATTCGTCCTCGTATTGCTCGGGATTGAACTGTTCACTGGATAGCTCATCGATCAGACGGAGCGCCAGGTTGGTCTCGGCCCCGGAGATCTTGGCCGATTCTCCCTTGGAAATTTCATCGAAATTGCGCACCTCGTCGGCAAAATACATGGAATGAAGCATCAAGCCGTTTTGTGCCGAGCGAACCAACACCAGATTTTCTCTGCCGCGCAGGACAAACTTAGCCAGCGCGACTTTGCCGGCTTGCGTCATGGCGTCCGACAACAAACGATAGGCCTTCTCGCCGCCCTTGTCGGGGCCGAGGTAATAGCTCTTTTCGTAGTAGACAGGATCCACCTTCGAAAGCGGCACGAACTCGGAAATCTCGATGGCCTTGGATGCCTCGCCTTCGAGCGCTTCGAGCTCTTCGTCGGAAACTTTGACGTACTGGTCTTTAGCGAACTCGTATCCTTTGACCAGGCCTTCGCGCTCCACGACTTCGTTGCATACCGGACAGAAGCGCTGTTGCCGGATCCGATTGCCGCACTTGGCGTGGAGTAAATTGAAGCTGACGGACTGGGACGAAGCGGCCGGGTAAAGTTTTACCGGGATCGAGACAAGACCAAAGGAAATTGTGCCGGAACCGAGAGAACGCGGGGGCATGGACGGGTCCTCCTTGATCCTGAGAATCTATCAGATTTGAACCATACCAGCCACTGAGTTATTCTTCAAACGGTGAAATCGCCCTCCAATCTCGATCTCTACCGAAAAAAGCGCGACCCCGGGCGCACGCCCGAGCCCTTCGGCGTCGGTCGCATGGCGTCGGGCCGGCGTTTTGTGATTCAGAAACATGGCGCCCGCCGCCTGCATTACGATTTGCGACTGGAAATGGACGGCGTGCTGAAAAGCTGGGCGGTGCCGAAAGGACCGTCGGTTCGAGCTCACGAGAAGCGGCTGGCGGTCCACGTTGAGGACCATCCCGTCGAATACGCCGACTTCGAGGGAGTCATCCCGCCCGATAACTATGGCGCGGGCTCGGTCATCGTCTGGGACCATGGACAATACCGTTTGACCAAAGCCGGCGACCCGGTGGAACAGCTCGAAGGGGGCAAGCTCGAAGTGGAATTTTTCGGGCACAAGATGCGGGGATTGTGGACCCTGGCGCGCATGTCGAAGACGGAGAAAGATTGGCTGCTGCTGAAAAAAGCCGACTCTTTCGCTGGAACCGAGGAGCTGATCGAGCGCTATCCGCAATCGGTGATATCCGGACTCACTCTGGAAGAAATGGCCGACCTTCCCGCGAAACTTTCCGAGCTGCGGGAGCATCTGCGAAAAATCAAAGCACCCAAGCAGAAGTTCTCTGCGCGCAGTCAACCGTTGATGCTTGCAACGCTGCAGGAGCGACCCTTTTCCGGACCTGAGTGGATTTTCGAAATCAAATACGACGGCGTGCGAGTTCTCGCCGAGCGCAACGGCGACACCGTCGAGCTTTACGGCCGCAACGGAACGCAGATCACCAACCGCTACCCGGAGCTGAGGGAAGCGCTGAAAAAATTGCCCCTGGAGCATTTTGTTATCGATGGCGAAATTGTCGCCCTTGACGAGCGGGGACAGCCGAGCTTTCAAAGGCTGCAGGCACGCATGCATCTGACCAGCGCTCACGATATTCAACGGGGCATGGCGACGGCACCCGTGGAAGGCTTCTTCTTCGATTGTCTGGCGCTTGACGGCCATGATCTGCGCTCGCTGCCTTTGGTGGACCGCAAAGAGTGCTTGAAAAGTTTCTTGCCGCTTCTCGGTCAAGCGCACTACAGCGACCACGTGGTGAAAGCGGGAGAAGCCTTCTTTGATGCCGCGTCAGAGCGCGGGTTGGAAGGAATCGTCGCCAAAAAAGCGAACAGCCGCTACGTCGGTGGACGCTCCCGCGAATGGATCAAGGTCAAATGCCAGCGGCGCCAGGAATTCGTGATCGGCGGCTACTCCGATCCCCAGGGAGGACGGACTTATTTTGGCGCGCTTCATCTCGGTCTCTACCAAGACCAGAAATTAATTTACGTCTCCAAGGTTGGCACCGGATTCGATACCAAGACCTTGAAATCGGTCTGGGAGAAGATGCAACCGCTGGCCCAAGCAAAATCGCCCTTCGAAGAAAAAAGTCCCACCGGCCGCGGCCACCACTGGGTGGAGCCCAAGCTCGTTTGCGAGGTGCGCTTCTCGGACTGGACCCATGACGGCGGGATTCGCCACCCAGCGTTTCTGGGATTGCGAACGGACAAGAAACCCGAAGAATGCCGAAAGGACGAGCCTGCACCGATAAGTCTTCCGGAGCTGCCGCTTCCCGCCGCTATCGAAAACATTCCAACGAAGCAGGTGAAGTTTACGAATCTGAAAAAAATCTTCTGGCCCGACGAGGGCTACACCAAGGGTGATTTGATCGAATACTACCGGACCATCGCTCCTTTCCTGCTTCCTTACTTGAAAGATCGCCCACTGGTGTTGACGCGGTACCCCGACGGGATAGCAGGGAAATCCTTCTTTCAGAAGGATGCCCCGGAATTTGTTCCAAGCTGGGTGCGCAGGGAGAAGATCTATTCGAAAGATACCCACCGCGACATCGGCTACATCATCGTGAACGATCTGGAAACCCTGCTCTACGTGATCAATATGGGCACCATCCCGCTTCACCTCTGGAGCTCGCGGATCGACTCCCTCGAACGTCCGGACTGGCTGGTTCTCGACCTGGATCCCAAGGGCGCGCCCTTTGAACACGTCGTCAAAGTAGCGCGCGCGTTGCACGAGATATTGACGAAACTTCGACTCGAAAGCTTCATCAAGACCTCCGGAGCCTCGGGCCTACATATCCTCCTCCCTCTTGGCGCGCGGTACACCCACGAGCAGGCGAAAAATTTTGCCCGGCTGCTGGCGCTCCTGGGGACGGAGTCTGTCCCGGATATTTCGACCATCGCTCGGCCCATCGCGGCGCGAGGCGGCAAAGTTTACATCGATTTCGGCCAGAACGGGTACGGGGTAACCATCGCGGCGCCCTTCGCCGTCCGGCCGTTACCGGGAGCGACGGCATCCTGTCCACTCGCCTGGGAAGAGGTCAACGGGCGGCTGCATCCGTCGCGCTTCACGATCAAGACTATGCCGGCGCGCTTCCAGAAGATGAAAGACCCCATGGCGCCCATTTTTCGCAAGGCGATCGATTTAGCATCGGCCTTGAAGCAGGTCGAAAAAATGGTCGCGGCAAGGAAAAGCACATCCTTGGAATAGAGCGAATGCAAAACCACCGGCGCTTCAGCGAAACTTGACAAGTCAACCTTCAACGATATAGTCACCGGTCGGAAGGATGATTTCGGAGGAAGCAAGGTCTTAACTCTTATTCAACGTCTAATCTCTGTGGTTGGTCGGACGTCAAATGGAGGTTCTCATGCAAAAACAACGGCTTTTCCTGATCTGTCTCGCGCTTTTCCTTTTCGCCCCGCAGTTCGTCTCTGTGGGCCGGACACAAGCTGACCCTTTCTACAAGGGAAAAACCATTCGCATCATGGTGGGCTCCACGGCGGGCGGATTCTATGACCGTTGGGCCCGCCTCTTTGCGAGATACATGGGCAAGTATATCCCGGGGCAGCCGGAGATCATTGCTCAGAACATGCCGGGAGCCGGATCTGTGATTGCCACCAACCACGTCTATAACGTCGCCAAACCCGACGGTCTAACCGCCGTTATGCCGTTGAACAGTATCTATGTCGACCAACTCGTCGGGCGCAGCGAAGTGCAGTTCGACCTGCGCAAGTTCCACTGGATCGGTTCTCCCGCGGTTGAATCAACCATCATGTACATGCGAGCCGATACTCCCTATAAGTCGATTGCAGATATCATTAAGGCAAAGGAGCCGCCCAAGTGTGGCGGCACCGGTACGGCGAGCGCTGACTATATCCTGTCCAAAGTTTTGGAGCAGACCGTGGGGGCAAAATTCAACAGCATCCTGGGCTATGCAGGCGGCACCGAGATCGATATCGCGGTGGAAAAAGGCGAGGTGGTTTGCCGAGCCCATAGCACTTCCGCTCACTTTGGCCGCGAGCCCTTTGATACGTGGCATAAGAAGGGTTTTGACCGCCACCTCATCCAGACCTCGCGTAAGAGAGACTCACGGGCAGCCGACGTGCCTACGACGCACGAAATCTTCGATCAGTATAAGGTTCCGGCAGACAGCCGCCGTGTTGCCCAGGTTGTGCTGGCCGCAGGGGATTTTGGCCGGCCGATTATGGTGACGCCCGGTACCCCCGCTGAAAGGGTCAAGATCCTGAGAGAGGCTTATGTCAAGACTTTGAATGACCCCGAAGCTCTTGCCGAAGCGAAAAAGGCCCGGATGGACGTCGAACCAACATCCGGCGAAGAGCTGGAATCACTAGTAAAAGAGATCTTCGATGCTTCGCCGGAGGTTCTTGAGCGTGTGAAAAAAATATTGGCCAACTAGGGCGAATCGGAAAGGGGTTTTTTAAAAGACTGGAGAGATGGTCGCACTCGCAGCCCGGAAATCGAAACCGCGAAAGCGCCGCCGCGCGCGCCAAGGATTCCAACTTTTCGATGACAAATAGCACTAACCAGAGAGAGGCCAGACGTAGAATTGAGACGCTTCCGGGTTGTTTCCCGTCTCTCGTCACGACCACCGTACAGCCGCTCTGGAACCCTGCGCAGCCACAATCTGAACACTGCCAGTTGATTTCTCGGGATTCGTTCTTCTTCCTGCCCCGGCCTTTTCGAAAACCTTTCTTGTCCGAATCGCATTCGGGGCAATAGGCGATTCTTCCGGGTACGGAAATCGCCTCCACGGATGACCGAGTCCAAGGTAGGAAGTGAATAATTAAATGTCTGACACACGCTGGGTTATCTGAACGCGCTCCCGCTAGCAGACGGGAAGAGAAAATGTCACTATTCGGAAGATTAGACCGCCTGGCCCCAAGTCATCGCCGGATAGCCACGCATGACTCCAGTCCGGCGTGGCGGCTAACCCTTCGCCGTACGGAACTCCCATCCGCAAACAACCCGCTGGTTTATCCCGGCGCACAAGGAGAATAAGCATGAAGCAGGACGCACGAAAAAATTCGTATAGGCGCAAGAGAAAAAAAAGGCGCCTTGCTATGAAAAAGTACATAGCGGAGAAGAAATCAAAGGCGGTGGCAGGGTGACAGTTGATGCTCATTTCGACGTTTCAAGAATTCCCGAAACGTTTGGAACGGAATGGTCCCCTTGGTGAACGGAGCGAAGCGATTGAACGACTGGAACGATTGGAACCGGCTACTGCATAGGTGAGTGCAGCATCGCTTATCGTCAATCGGGGATGCAAGCGGTTACGGTGATCTCCACCAGGAGATCGGGCGAGTTTAACATCACTTCTACGGTGGTCCTGGCCGGCTTGTTGGTCGGGAAGAACTTGGCGTACTCCTCGTTATAGGCCGCCAGGTCCTCCCGTTTGGTGAGATGTGTTGTCACGGTTAAGACGTTATCGAGGGATGTGCCGGCGGCTTCCAAGATCATCTTGACGCGCTGCAGGGCGTAATTGGTCTGCTCGCGAACGCCTTTACCGACTTCTCCCGAAACCGGGTGTCTCCCCGTCTGCCCGGCCACGAAGACCAGATTGCCGAACCGGGTGGCGGGCGACAGGTTGGGATTAGCCGCAGCGAGATTCACCTGAATCACTTCTTTCTTAGACATCTCCGTCTCCTGTCGGACCGAAACGCTCCGCGCGTCGTCGAGCCCGTCTAACTTTTTCTCCCTAATTGAAACGGCCAAACGTCAGGAGGACAAGCGTCTTCCACTTCCCATGACCGAAACTCACCATACAATTGAGCACCGACAAATCCAAGTGTTTCTTGGCCTCGAAAACCTTGACCTCTTGAACGAACTGTTTCGTTAAACGATTTGAACGACTGGAACGGAGCAAAGCGGTTGAACGGCTGGAACGATTGGAACTGGCTACTGAATAGGTGAGCGCGGCATCGCTTGTCTATTAGAGCGCCCGTTTCAAGGCGAAAAATCTGCGGCTAAGCCTTTTAACGACAGCTATCCTGCAAACTTATATTGAGGAATCAAGATCTTGCTCAGGTCCGACCCGGTGACCCAGACCTGGAACGGATCAAGTAGCCGACCCCATGGCTCAAATCAGTACAATGGGGAAAACGCCTCGCAGGGTGCTGAAAAAACTCTGATTGCAGGCTGCTCAAAAAGACTCAGAGGCGAGGCGCGCGAAAAATCGATCCTTCGGCTTTCGCTCAGGACAGGCTAGGCTAGAGGCGTACTTAAGCAGTACGTTGGAGCGAGACGCTTGAGCGCAACGAAGCATATGAGGTTTTTTCAGCACCCTGCTAAGCGAGTGAGCGTAGGTCAACTGCACCTATCGCTGGTCCGCCGCTGCCCCAATGCGCTTGGCCAAGGCGGCGGGAGTCGCCATGGCCAGGGACAGCGGCACCATGAGGGCGCTGATGACGATGAGCCCCCAAATGGCGACGGAGTAGTTCCCGTTCAGGTCGAAGATGATGCCCATGACCAAGGGGCCGATGACCCCCGCGGCGATGGGAGCCCCCTGCAGCAGGCCCAGGACTCCTCCGATGGCCCGGGTGCCGAACATGATGCTGCCCACGGCGCCACGCATGGGAACGAGGCAGCCGAAACTGACGCCGAACATCAGCGCGAAGGGCAATGTGGCCGAGACAGTATGGACGTCCACCACCTGGAGGTACAACAGGGAAAAGCCCATCAGAGCGGAGACGACTGCCAGGACGAGGCGATAGTCCATCTTGTCCAGTAGATAGCCGCCACCAACGCGCCCAATGCCGCTGATGATGAAGACCATGGACATGACCACGGCCGCCCAGGCCGCGGTAAGTCCGATGTCTTGCTGGAAATAGGGAATCATGTGGACTTGGAAGGCGGAGTTCACGGCGAAGGTACCCGACAAGTAGCTCGTGAACAGCCAGAACTCCCTGGTGCGGAGCACCGCATGGAGCGTGAGCCCGGTGTCCGGCCAGCGGGGCGATGGGCCGGTGGGGCGTTCCGTGGAGGCATCCTCCTCCGGCGGGTCTCCGTCAGGGCACAGACCGTAGGGCTCCGGCCGGTCGCGCACCAGCATGCTGAGCAGCGTGACGCCGACCAAGATTAGGATGCCGTAGCCGATAAGGACGACGCGCCAGCCGTACGCCTCCTCGATCTGCGCGTTCAGTATGACGATGGGCGAGCCGAAGATGGGACCCGTTACCGCAAGCCCCATGGCCAGGCCGCGTTTGCGACGGAACCACCGCGAGATGATCACGGGCCAGGTGACCGCGTGGCTGACGCCGGATGCTCCCAGCGAAATAACAACGATGAAGAGAAAAAACGCGACGATGCCGGTGGTGGAGCCGAGGCCGATGAAGCCGAAGGCTGAGATGACGGCGCTCCAGAAAATCAATTTGCGCGAACTGACGCGGTCCAGCAGGAAGCCAACAACGGGACTGACAATGCCGGACTCCAACTGGCGCAGCGACATGGCGGCTGAAATGACCCAACGGTCCCAGCCGAAGGTGCGTTCTATGGGGATGATGAGGACGCCGAACCCCTGAAAATAGGCGGAGGAGAAGATGGTGTTGGTCGCTATACTGGCGGCGACCATATACCAGCCGAAGAAAATCGGCCGCCGCTTTTTCCCTGATTTCTCGGTCGTGTGGGTATCGGTCAAGCTGGGTTCCAAGTGCGGGTACGCGGGGCATCCTCATAGTGCATCGCGGCTCCGTTGACACAGCAACTCTGAAGGGTTGTTCGATGAGAAACCGTGTTTAAACGAGACGCCATCCGGCTGCTAGGAGACCCCCACATGCAACCGATATATATCACCCTAGGGAGTTAAAGGCTCGTCGCAATTTTGGAAGAGAAGGTGTCAGGCTTTCGTATTGCATTAACGTCGAAGTTGTTGAGCTAACAGTCTCTCCTTTATCGG
>JAHKKJ010000467.1 GCA_020027655.1 Deltaproteobacteria bacterium
AAATAACGTTTACCCTATGGCCATCGAAGCCACTGGCAACGACGCAACCTACGTGGGGCGAATTCGCGAGGACGATTCTGTGCCCAACGGCCTCAACCTCTGGGTTGTAGCGGACAATCTGCGCAAAGGCGCCGCTCTGAATGCCATCCAGATCGCCGAGATTCTGATTCGCGATTACATCTGACCTGCCTATTATGAAGAGAATTGTAGACGCCGGATTCCTGCGCAACCGGCGACGGAATTTCTAAACCCGAAACGCGAAACCCGAGACTCGAAACTGTTCTTGTGTGAATATCAAACTTATCATTGAGTATGACGGCACGAATTACCTCGGCTGGCAGATGCAACCGAATGGGCCGACGATTCAATCTGCGCTGGAGCAAGCGGTATCGACGTTTCTCGGCGTGCCGACACGCGTGACCGGTTCCGGGCGAACCGACGCAGGTGTCCACGCGCTGGGGCAGGTGGTCAATTTCTTCTGTGATCAAGAGCCGGACTTGCACCGGTTGCGGCGCGGTCTCAATGCGCTGACCCCGGACGATATCAGCATTAAGGACGTCGAGATCGTGGCCGATTCTTTCGATGCGCGCCGCAACGGCCGCAGCCGGACTTACGAGTACCGTATCTTGAACCGTCCTAGCCCTTCACCGTTTTATTTGAACTACACCTGGCATCTGCACGATCCCCTGGATGTGCGGTGCATGCGTAAGGCGATCCGTTGCCTGGAGGGGGAGCATGATTTCTCCTCCTTCCGTGCCTCCGGTTGCGACGCCCCGCATCCGACGAGAACAGTTTATCGTACATCCCTGGACCAAGTCGGAGAGCTTCTGGTTTTTACGATCGAGGCCACGGCGTTTTTGCGCCATATGGCGCGCAATATCGTCGGAACCTTGGTCGAAGTTGGGCGTGGCCTACGCGCGCCGCAATCTTTTACTGAATTGCTGGAAGACCGAGACAGAACCAAAGCCGGGCCGACGGCGCCGCCCCATGGGTTGTTTTTGATGGAAGTGAAGTACTAGAGGATTGTGACCACGATTTCAACCCGCTAGTGTCGCGCTCATGTCGCTCGACGTGCCGCCTGCCGCGGGAACATAGCACTTCAACGTGTAATCCATCACCATGCGATCGGCATTGAACCGCCAGCCGAGCGTCCGAATGGTTCGCTTCATGCGTTTGATCCAACCCCGCGGCAGACCGTCTCGGTCGCGCTGATAGTAGAGCGGAATCACTTCTTCGCGAAGAACCCGGTACAAGTCCTCCCCGTCCCGGGTATCGTGAACACTCATGTTGGAGTGAGTTCTGCCGCTGCCGATGGCGAAGCCGTTCAGGCCGTCGTACGCTTCCGCCCACCAGCCGTCCAGCACCGAGAGGTTCAGGCCGCCGTTCAAGACCACCTTCTGGCCGCTGGTGCCCGACGCTTCCAGCGGCCGGCGTGGATTGTTCAGCCAAACATCGACGCCTTGAACAAAATGACGCCCGACGTTGATGTCGTAGTCTTCGACGAAGACGAATTTATCGGCAAACTGCGGGTCTCGCATCAATTCGGCAATCTGCTGCAGCACCCGCTTGCCCGGTTCGTCGAGCGGGTGCGCTTTGCCGGCGAAAACGAACTGCACCGGGCGCTTCGGGTCGTTCACCATGGAGGCGAGCTTTTCCATATCTGCTAAGATCAAATCGGCTCGCTTGTAAGTCGCAAACCGGCGCGCGAATCCGACGGTGAGCGCATCCGGACTCAGCACCCGGCCGAACCTCTGCAAGATTTCCGGCGATTCTCCGCGTCGCTCGGCTTGTTCGACGGCGCGGCTGCGCACAAATTCCAGCAGCCCTGATTTCAAGCTGAGATGCGTCTCCCAGAGCTCGCCATCGTCTACGTTCTCGATGCCTTCCCAGATGCGTGCCTCGGCGCTGTGCTGGTGCCAGCCGGCTCCCAAGTGTCGGTCGTACAGGCGGAACATTTGCGGTGCTAGCCAGGTGGGGACGTGCACCCCATTGGTGATGTGTCCTATAGGAATGGCGTCTTCTTGCCTGCCCGGATACAGCCCGGTCCACATGGCGCGGGACACCTCGCCGTGCAAAGCCGAAACGGCATTGGCGCGCCGCGAGAGTTTTAGGCCTAGCACGGTCATGCAGAATGACTCATAGGGGTTATCGGGATTCTCGCGTCCCAGTGCCATGAGCCTTTCGTGAGAAAGACCCAGCTGTTCCCGCATAAATCCGAGGTGCTCCTCGATAAGCTCGGCGTTAAAGCGGTCGTGGCCTGCAGGCACCGGAGTGTGAGTGGTGAAGACAACTTCTCGGCAGACCCGGGGTACCGCCTGCTCAAAGCCCAGGCCTTCATCGTCCATGCGATGGCGAATCGCTTCGAGCACCGCAAATCCGCTGTGTCCTTCGTTCAGGTGAAGAACCGCGGGGGTGATTCCCATTGCTTTCAATGCGCGGAAGCCTCCGACGCCGAGCAGTAGCTCCTGGCGGATTCGGGTGCGCGCGTCTCCGTCATATAGGTGCGAAGTGAGCTCCCAGTCCTCGGGAGCGTTCCCTTCCACGTCCGAGTCGAGGAGAAGCAGATCGCAGCGTCCCACTTTCATCCGCCAGACTTTCGCTTCAATGGTGCCGCTGAAGGTCTCGATCTCCACCGTCACCGGTTCGCCGTTGGTCCCGATGGCCAACTCCATCGGCTGTTGGTTGACGTCCGCCGGGAGATATTCTTCCTGCTGCCAGCCGTCTTGATCAAGCCGTTGGAGGAAATATCCTTGGCCATAAAACAAACCGATACCGATAAGTGGAATATCGAGGTCGGATGCGCTCTTGATGTGATCGCCGGCCAGGACGCCCAATCCGCCGGAATAGATCGGAATCGATTCGTGCAACCCGAATTCAGCCGAGAAATACGCTACCGGGCGAGGCCGCAGAACACCGGCATGGGTTGCACCCCAGGTGCGATCCGCATGAAGATATTCCTGCTGGCGGCGGTAGGCATAGTTAATACGGCCGTGCAGCACCAGTTCCCTAGCGCGACGTTCGATCCCCGCCAAGGGTATCTCCCCCAACAATGAGACCGGATTATGATTGAGTTGCCGCCAGCGTGCCGGATCGAGGTCAAGGAACAAGCCCGTGGAATCGTAGTCCCAACTCCACCAGAGATTGCGAGCCAGTGACCAGAGACGCTCTTGGGCCGGAGCGATGAAGCGATCGAGAGTGCGGGCTTCGCTTACCACCGGGGCGACTTGGGTGGCGGCCTCCGCCAGCGTCCGAACTTCTTCCTCGTGAAAGATCCGGGCCTCGACGGTCTGCACGACGAGAACACCTTGTAAAATGCCGCGATCGATGAGCGGAACCCCGAGGAACGATTGGTAGGCGTCTTCACCCGCTTCCCTGAAGTATTTGAAGCGCGGATGATTTTTAACTTGCTCCACGGCTACCGGCCGCACCTCTTCTGCCACAAGGCCCGCGAGACCTTCGTGTATTGCCATACGAAGAGTGCCAATACATTGTGGGCGAAGTCCGAGGGTCGCGGCCAGCACGAGGTTGGCTCGGTCCGGTTCCAGCAGATAGGCCGAACAGACATCGGTCTCAAACCTGCGGGCAATCAAAGCAACCACATTCATGAGGGTCTCGGCTGGCTTGCCGCCCTCAGCCGCCAAATTGCCGATCTCTTCCAAAGTCAGGACGTAACTGAGATCAAGTAGACTATCGGTTTGGCTCATGTGCTAATTCCCTACGCGATTCAGTTCCAATTCAGCAATTGCGGGAAATGTCCCCCGATCGCTTCACACCAGTAAAAACTTGTGGACGGCGCTAGCAGGAAGCACTCTCCGTTTGCGTGGGAGCAACTCCCATGCCGGGATCAGCTTGCACTGCTAGTTTGCTTTGAACCACCCGACTTTATTGGAAATGCTCGGTGGAAGGGCAAGTAGCGATAGGCGAAAGTGCCTAATGATTGGGCCGGTTGCTTAAATCATAATCAGCGATTTTGATCGATGCCCCGCGCAGACCGCCCTCATCGCCACTTGAGCAATTTATCCAGTTGTTCCATTTCCTGTTCTGCTTCAGTGATGTTCTTTGTCCCGGTGCAAATGCCGGTTTGGATATCTTTCGGCTCAGTCACTACATACACCAGATATTCCTTATTTTCTTCAAAGGGGAATCCGCAGGCCTCTCCGGTGAGCCGGGTGATGACGACTGTACTCTTCGCCGGGGCGCCTTTCCATTGCTTTGTGATCTCAAACTGGACCCGATAGCCGGCAGTATTCGTGATACCGAGGCGGTCCAA
>JAHKKJ010000468.1 GCA_020027655.1 Deltaproteobacteria bacterium
CCTGCTCCACGTCGCCCTTGCGCCAGGTCAGTCGGGTAAGTCCGTTATGCACATCCACGGCGAGCAGATCTTTGGGGCCGCCTTCATAGGCGGTCACGTCCGCATGCAACCGCGGCGCGCTCGATTGCATCGCTTCCAGGGGATCGAACACCGCGCTTAGCTGCTCATATTCCACATCGATGAGACCCACAGCCTCTTCAGCGGCGTCGAGGGTTTCGGCGGCCACCGCAGCCACACGATCGCCGACGAAGCGCACGGTGTCCCAGCACAGAACAGGCATGTCGCGAATCTGTTTGCCGATGTAAAGTCCGCGCGTGTCTTCACCGGTGACGATCGATTTTACACCGGGAACTTTACGAGCGTTCGCGGTATTCATATGCAGAATGCGGGCGTGGGGGTAGGGACTGCGCAGGATTTTCCCCCAGAGTACGCCTGGTAAAGTGACGTCAGCCGCATAAAGAGTGCGACCGATAACCTTGTCTGGGCCTTCCGCACGTAGAACAGAACTACCAACTACCTTGAAGTCAGCCATTTTATCTCCCTTTGATGCGTTGTTGTTCTTTAAAGTGCGAACATCGTTGATTCCGATTTTCAATCTCCACCACGATCTGCTGAGGCGTCGCGCATGCAATCATCGGCCAAGCGCAAAGTGAATCAAAACATGAACAGGCTTGTTAATCGAGGCTTGTTCATTGAACGACTTAGTACGGCGGAGTATAAGGCGTCAAGCGGTCTGAAAAACCTTGATCCGAGAAACGCCACTGTTGAGGTTGTCCAGGAATCTGCGTTTAGTCATTGGTCGATTCAGGAGCGATCTGCTGCTACACTAAAGACATGAACTGGAAAGAAAATCTTATCGACAGTCCTTCAGGTATGCATGACTTAATCCGGCAAACCCAACGCATTGCTGTTCTCGGCATTAAGACAGAAGCGCAGGCAGATCAGCCCGCCTTCTACGTGCCGAAATATCTCGCAGCGGCAGGATTCGAGGTAATCCCTGTGCCGGTTTACTATCCGGAAGTTATAGAAATCCTCGGTAAGCGAGTCTATCGTCGCCTGATGGAGATTCCCGGTAATGTTGATCTGGTGGATGTCTTTCGCCGCTCTCAGGATATCAACGGTCACGTCGAAGATATCTTAGCCAAAATGCCAACGGCGGTTTGGTTTCAGTCGGGCATCCGTAGTGACGCTGCGGCCGAGACACTAGCCAAAGCGGGCATCAAGGTGGTGCAAGATCGTTGCTTGATGGTCGAGCACAGATTAGTGGCAAAAGGATAACCTCAGAGTGAAGCTAAGTTCTCAACGCGCTTTGGAAGCGTGCGGGGTTTGTCTTGACTTGCCCGGCTGACGCTTTGCCGACCGCGAAGCGCGCCCAGAATCTCGAGTTGCCGTCCATGGAGTCCACCAACGTTGATTCGCCAAGGGCTGTAGCTTTGCGCAGCGCGTTTGAGTTTCCAACTCAGGGTCAACCAGAGGCCCCGCCTCTGAGAACGAGGTAATTTACTGATGAAATATCGCGTGGCTATTTCGGGATCCTATGGCGGAATGAACCTCGGCGATGAAGCTATTCTCGAAGTTATCTTGAGGGAATTGCACGCTTCAGTCGATGTCGATGTGGTGGTGTTCTCGCGCAATGCCAAAGACACAGAACAGAGGCACAAAGTCCGCGCTGTTCCGATTCGGGAAATGCATAAAGACGAGGTGCTCGAAGAGCTGCGCAAGCTCGATCTCTTCATTCTCGGAGGAGGCGGTATCCTATTCGACGGACTCGTCGAAGATATGCTCCGCGATGTGAACTGGGCCAGAGAGCTAGGGATTCCGGTTATGGTCTATGCGATTAGCGTCGGTCCTCTCAAAACTCCCGAGTCAAAGCAACTCGTGGTTACTGCGCTTAACAAAGTCGACAAAATTACCGTCCGAGAGAACGAAGCGAAAAGAATATTACACGATCTGGGGATAGAGCAGGAGATCGAGGTTACCGCCGATCCAGGGCTATTGCTCAAACCGCAATCGTTTACCAAAGAGATGCTGAAGATGGAAGGCATCAATCCGGATACTCCACTGGTGGGATTTTCTGTGCGCGAGCCGGGTCCCGCAGCGCCTGATCTCAATATCGAGCAATACCACGCGATTCTGGCCAACGCGGCGGACTTTATGGTGGAGCGATTCGATGCTCAGATTCTCTTTATCCCAATGGAAGTCGGGGACAACAAAGATCCGCAACATTCTCATGCGGTGATTTCGAAGATGACGAACGCCCAGCGGGCGAGCGTTCTCAAGGGAGAATATTCGTCGGCTGCGGTGCTCGGATTGATGAAGCACATGTCGTTTGCTGTGGGGATGCGACTCCATTTCCTGATTTTTGCGGGGATTCAAAAGATTCCTTTTGTGCCGCTTCCTTACGCGACGAAAGTTGCCGGTCTTTTGTCGGACCTGGAAATGCCGATGGCTCCCATAACCGCTCTTAACGTCGGAAAACTCTGCGCCTTTCTTGACCGCTCGTGGGACCTGAGGGAGCGCATCAGAAAAAAACTCGAAGTGAGAGTTCCGCCGCTGCAGGAACGCGCCAGGAAAACCAATCAGATTCTCTGTGAACTATTGCAATCTCTGAAACCGAAGCAGATCGATGCATAGACATCGATCTGCGAGAAAACGGTTATGCCACCACTTACTCGTCCCGATAATCCCGGTCTCATTAGCTTGCCGCCGCGCACTGCGCAGCTTGCTGCCGAGACGGATGTTTTGGTTGTCGGCGGCGGGCCGGCGGGACTCGGCGCCGCTTTAGGCGCCGCCAACGCCGGTGCGGGCGTGATTTTGACCGAGCGCTACGGCTTTCTTGGCGGCAACGCAACGGCGGCGCTGGTCATGCCGTTGATGTCTTTTCACACGCAGAGTCTGCGCCGCGAAAAGAAAGGCGCAACCACGTTACTGCCTACCGACCACGGTCCCGGCGAGCCGGTGGTCGCAGGAGCATTGACGACGCTCCTCGAGCGTCTGGTCAGAGAAGGGGGAGCGTTATCGCCTTCCCTGCAAACCGGCTATGTCGTCCCTTTCGACCCTGAGGTGTTCAAGCTGGTGGCCCTGGATCTGTTAGACGAAGCGGGAGTGCGCTTTCTATTCCACGCATTTGCCAGCGATATCATCAGCGACCATGGCGTAAGAGAGGTTGTATTTGAGACTAAGTCCGGTCCTATTGTCATCCGGGCAAGAGTCGTCATTGATTGCACCGGCGACGGAGACATGGCGGCGCGTGCGGGGGCGCCGTACGAGATCGGCAGAGAAGACGACGGGTTGGTACAGCCCATGACTCTGATGTTTCGGCTTACCGAATTTGACCATACGGAGTTCGCGGCTTATGTAAAGCAGCATCCTGATCAGTGGCGCGGTGTCCACGGGCTTTGGGACCTCATCCGGAAGGCCGCTGCGGACGGGCAACTACAGTTGCCGAGAGAAGACATGCTCTTCTTCGCTACTCCCCATGAACGAGAAGTCAGCGTTAACAGCACGCGGGTGACAAGGGTGCTGGGCACCGATGTCTGGGATTTATCCTATGCGGAATGGGCGAGCCGCCGCCAGATGCGGCAGATCGGCGCTTTTTTAAAGCGTTATGTGCCGGGTTTTGAAAGAGCCTATGTCGTACAGAGCGGCGTCAACATCGGCGTGCGCGAGACTAGAAGAATTCTGGGAGATTACCAGATTACGGTGGAGGACATCTTACAGGCGAGAAAATTCCCCGACGTGATCGCCCGCAGCACCTACCCTGTAGACATTCACAATCCCGAGGGCAGCGGCACGCTGCTCAAGCGCTTGCCGCCGGGCGAGGCCTACGACATCCCGTTGCGCTGCCTGCTGGCGCGTGATGTGGAAGACGTTCTCGTTGCGGGCCGATGTATTTCCGGTACGCACGAGGCCCATTCGTCGTACCGCGTCATGCCGGTATCCATGGCGACGGGGCAGGCCGCAGGTGTGTGCGCTGCGCTGGCGGCGCGTCTGGGCAAACCTCCGCGGGCTGTGCCGGTGTCGGATGTCCAGACTGAGCTCACTCGCCAGGGTGCCAACCTACGTGGTACTCAGTAAAAAAAATTCTAAAGCATCAGGCAGATGGGACTTCTGCACGTAGAGGTTCCGCCCCCCGGCCTGCCTGAGGTTACGGGTTGGGAATGAACTACCCGCAGCAAGCTGACGGGGTATCAGAACATAGCGATGAGAATTTATCCCAAAGGCGTCACCCCCGAATGTTTTAATCGGGGGTCCAGTTCCGGTCTCGCGCAGTGATTGAACCAGAATTGAAATGGAAGATGCTTCAAGCCGGCGTGAAAGCGGTCGTCCATAAGCGATACGCGGTGGACCATCTCGTGGAGATTATGCATACTCTAATTGAATGCAGCCGAATGGCTGTGAAAGACAAAACGGAGGGCGGTTGACGATCGGATGGCTATTTGGTCGGCTCGAAGAAGGCGTCCTCGCGATGAACGTAGCCGCTAATCGGTTCTCTGTCTAAAGAGCGCACACGGAAATAGTCGCCCGTCTTGCTTTGTATTTTGATGCGAGTGCCGGGTTCTAACATGCCGGTGATGTTGGCATCAGAGCGCGGTTTGTCTCGAACGAAGGAAGCATCGAAGACCCTAAAGGTCCCAGAGGTCGACGTTCGTTCTTTTCCCTTAGTCTTGGCGTCGGCTTGGAGTTGCTTATTGGGGTCCGCTGAGGTCACGATCGCTGTTTCGCCTTTTGAACTTTGAGTGTCCACCGTGGGTGGAGAAGCTTCGGGCTTCCTGGATTCTTTCGTTGTGGGAACTATGATGCCATCGCCAGTCGGGTTGCTGATTAGAAACTCGGGAGCTCGGGACGCGGTCACTCGGACGTGAGGCATGGGTAGTTGTGCAACTCCGTCCCCGGCAATATTTTCTCGGGACCGGGCCTGGCTAGGATTTGTCCAGCGTCCGCCGACGATATCTTCGATGTTGACCCCCAAAGCGGCAAGAGAACCGCTTTGTTGCGAGTAGAGTATGGTGCCAACCAGTATTATGATTGCTAGCAGGACTCCGATTCCCGCCCCTGCCCAGCCTCGCCTGTTGTGGAGCTGGCTCGGTGGTTGTTCCAAGGCCACCGGAAATTCCTCAACATCCGACCGCCAACGCTTATCGTCACTGTGTGTCTGCTGGGAAACCTGTTTTTGCTCCTTTGTCTCTTTGACCTGAGACGTCTCTATGAGTTGTAGGTCACACGCCACCTCATCAATGATCTTTGCCGAGACCTTGCTTTTGGAGGTCGCGTAGGCGATCAGCAGGGCATTATCGCAGATCACATTGATGAGTCGGGGGATTCCCTTGGAATACAAAGCGATTTTCTGAACCGACCCAAGATCAAACAGCTCTTTGCCGTCGTAACCGACGGTGTGAAGTCTAGAATTAATGTAGGGAGCCACCTCATCGCTCTTCAGCGGAGCCAGCCGGCAGCGAACCGCCACACGCTGCTTCAGTTGCCGAAGTTCCGGCTGATCGAGCTTTTGTTCCAGCTCGGGTTGACCCATCAAAACTATTTGTATCAGCTTTGCTCTGTCGGTTTCCAGATTGGAAAGCAGTCTCAGCTCTTCGAGCATCTCATCGCTTAGATCTTGGGCCTCATCGACCAGCACAGAGACAACGTGGTCTTTATGGAGCTGCTCGATCAAGTAGTCATTGAGCTGCGCCATCAAGGTCAGCCGGTCTTTTGCGGAGTGCGCTACCCCTAGATCGTTCAAGATCAGTCGGAGCAACTCAGTGAAATCGAGATGAGTGTTAAAAATAAAGGCCGTGTGGACGGTGGCCTCCACAGTGCGCATGAGCCTTCTGAGCAGTGTCGTTTTCCCAGTTCCTGCCTCGCCAGTAATGACGATAAAGCCCTTGCGGTTCTCGATGCCGTAACGCAGGCTAGCGAAAGCTTCCCGATAAAGGGAGTTGGTGTAGGAAAAACGAGGATCGGGAGTGACGCTAAAAGGCAGCTCTACCAACCCATAATGCTTGCCGTACATATTCGTCTATTGCTGATTGGGATTAACTATTCCAACTCTCTGCATCCATTCAGAACATAAAGCCGTTTTAGGCAATATCACAGGAATAACTTTATTGGAAGACCAAAATGCAAAAAATTCGAGCTGCCTTCCGAAACTATCACAGCTGACCGGGTGGAGCTGCCGGCCTCTTACTTCCTTTTTCTTTGCCGAATTCCCTCAGTTTGCACAAGCCAATTCCGGGTAGTCGCTCAGCTCAATCGAATCTTCTTGGGTGTGCAACTTAATCCCATCGCCTAATCCCCGCTCACCGCCTATTGCCTGTTTGAACCTGTAGGGTCATAGGAGTCCACGATTATCTGATCGCGCACCCCTTTAATGCCGGGAACACCAAGCGCGGCCTGTCCAGCCGCAAGTTTTTGTTTTTCGGTGGCAACTCGGCCGGCAAGGTAAACTATGCCGTCTCTGACGGACACCTCGACGCCCCTGATCGCACGGTTGTATATTGCCTTGTATATTTCGAATTCCAACTGTTCTGACGTGGGCGCCACCTCAAGGGCTCTTGAGGGCCGATCCTTGGTAATTGTCTTCATAGAGGTCGGCGGTATTTCTTTGCTTTTCGTATTCGGGCCGCGTGTTGTAGCCTCAGGAATGGCCGTTTCGTCGGGTTTCTTTATTTCTGGGAGAGCTGCACTGTTCTGGTTCGGCTCGGGCGCTGGCGGTTCTGATTCTCGCGACTCCGGGGCTTGTAGATCAGGTGGTTTGTAGGGAGGGGTTTCCTTGAGAACCTCCGTGCTCAGGTCGGAAGGAGCTCGCTTGGGATTTTCCTGGTGTAAACTGGCGAGATTTATGATACTGGCGAGATTTTTGAAATCAACATCCAAAGCGACGAGCGATCCAGTTTGGTGAGTGTAAAGTACGATACCGGCACCGACCAGGATGGCCATGCCCAACAAGACACCGATCCCTAACCCCGCAAAGGTCCTGCTGCGGGGCCGGATGTGCATGCCGGTTTTCTTTGGCTCAAAATCTGATCGCCACGGCTGGTCCGCCGCCGGTATTCTTGCCTGCCTGGGCTGGAACACCCCTTTAGAATCCTCAGGGCGTTCGAAGTTTGTTGTGGCAGCTTCCGCTTTGACCTGAGGTTGCCCTGTGAGTTTGAGATCACCCGCAGCCTCCTCAATCATCTCGGCAGACACATGTTTTTTTGAAGCCGCGGAGGCGATGACTAGAGCATTATCGCAGATCACGTTGATGAGCCGAGGGATGCCATTCGAATAGCGGGTAATTTGCTCGACCGCCTCGGGGACAAACAGTTCTTTGCCTTCATAGCCGGCCGTTTTAAGTCGCGAAGCGATATAAAGACCTACTTCGGGCTGACTGAGCGGCAAGAGCCGGCAGCGAAGGGTCACACGCTGCTTGAGCTGTCGGAGTTCGGGTTGATCGAGCTTGTGTTCTAGCTCCGGTTGGCCCATCAGGACAATTTGGATGAGCTTCTCGCGATCGGTTTCCAGATTGGAGAGCAGTCTGAGCTCTTCGAGTATTTCATCGCTCAAAGCTTGGGCCTCATCCACCAGCAGAGCGACGGTGTGTCCTTTCTTGAGCTGCTCGATCA
>JAHKKJ010000469.1 GCA_020027655.1 Deltaproteobacteria bacterium
CGTGCTCCCGCACCCCGCGAGGCGTTGGCGCATCAATATCGATCTCGCGGACGGGTAGGGTACAGAACCAAAATGAGCCCGCGGAACCATATTGTTCCCCTCGTGGAGTCGCAGTACCACATCGTCAATCCCACAAACCCGCGCCGCGCTCTCGACAATCGCGTCAAGCACCGGCTGCACATCGGTGGGAGAGCGGCTGATGATCCCTAGCACTTCGGATGTCGCCGTCTGATGCTCCAGTGCCTCGCGCAGTTCTGCATTACGCTCGTGGAGTTCCTTAAACAGTCGAACATTCTCGATGGCGATGACGGCTTGATCAGCGAAGGTTTTGAGCAGCGCTATTTGCTTCTCAGTAAAGGGACGAACTTCCGTGCGGCGAATCAGAATCGCGCCGATTGCGATCCCTTTGCGAAGCAACGGCGTTGCCAGATGCGTGCGGACACCGATCTGCCTCGCAAGAGACCAACTGTCTGGAAACTCAGCTTGCTCTTCAGGGGCGGCAATGTCATGAACATGCACTGTCTCTCGGTCGATTGCAGCTCTGCCCGTGATCAGAGTGCGAATGACGGGCCGGCCTTCATTAGCTCTCACGACCGGTATCGATCCATAGGAAGCCGCCCGCCAATACTTATCCCCTTTGACCTGCCAGATCTGCGCGTCGGAAGCGTCGCATAGCCGCGCGGCATTCTCTGCAACCGAATCCAGCACAGGCTGAACGTCGGTCGGCGAACTGGCGATTACACCCAGGATCTCGCTGCTCGCAGTCTGTTGCGCTGTGCTCTCGGCCAGCTCACGATCGCGAGACTCAAGCTGTTCGGTGAGGCGCTGTACTTCTTTTTTGAGTTGGCTCAGTTCGGTAGCACGCGGACTCTTTTTCTTCTTTGAGACCCCAAGGCGAGCCATGTGGTTCTCCTGACTCCTACTTTGGAGGACTGTCAGCGGCTAACTGTAAGACGGACGCCGATAGAAATGTACCCCGTTCAAGAGCCTAGCCGACCGTGAACTTCGCTGTCAACCGCTCTGGAAATCGCTCTGAAAATCCTATGGTTCTCATCTGTCCATCAGTAACAACGCAAACCGAATGTGAATGCGCGCCACAAGTGACCAGCGACACGCCGGGAGTCGAATGCGGGAGAGGGCCGGGCAGCACAAACCATGGCGCTCAAGCCGTGGCCCACTTCGGACTACATAGAAGGAGAATTGCCGGGCTAAGGCTGCGTTCAGTGGCGCGCTGCCCCCTGCACGTCCATCGGAACACATTATAGGGCAGCAGCCTCAAGTGACGGTTGCCAGTTCCGCTGAGCGATCCCAGATATTCGGCGTGACGTTACTTGAATATCCGGAAACAAATGTTTCTCTGCGTCCAGTCTCCGGTGCATAGATATGACGCCTTACGGCCCCGATATTGGCACCATAGACGTGGATACTCACCGACGCACGATCAGCGAGGGCATTGGACACCTTATGGATATCGCCAATGCGTGGCGACACTAGATCGATTTCGCCGGCCTCAACTTGTGTGTACCTTTCGAGCGCAAGCGCGCGGTCGCGTATTCCAAGGCGAATTCTTCACAGAATTCTGCGCCTCGCATGACCCCGACCATCCCCCACACGGTGTGATCGTGTACCGGTGTACTCTGCCCCGGTCCCCAGACGAAAGAGACTACTGAGAAACGTTCGAAAGGATCGCAATACAACAGATACTGCTGATACCGTTTCGGATTTGGTTCAGCAAATGCGTCGGGCAACCAATCACCTTGACTGATGAGCTCTGATAAGAGCTCTTTCCCATCCACGAAGATGCGCTCCTCGTTAGCGCCAAAATGCTCGATCAACCGCGTGAAAGACTGAATGAAACCTCGTAACCTGGCTAGGTTTCTCATCGGCGATCCTCCTCGAAGAACGTGTGTGCATCAACTATTCGTTTTGTTCATGCCGCCTAAGGTATAGCGTTTTTATCCCCAAAGCTCAGAGGGAATCAAGTCGCGGAGACAGTAGTGAACGAGCAACGCAGGGATAAAACGTGTTGGACTAAACCGCGCAGACCTACCCCATTTCGGACCGTTCAATGAACACTCATGTCCATCCGGTGGGGAACACAAGACTAGCAAAGAACACTTACGGCGCCCATTTTCATCTCTTGTCCGCAAGATCTAATCGGGCATGTCCCTTGCTCTCTTAGGATTTGCTCCCACTTTACGGAGAGAGACGTCGTCGCAAGCACCCAGTATTTCGTGCCCTTGGGGAGGGCTTTATGAAGGATATCTGGACGATACTCTTGGCAAGTGTTTTCGTCCTCTTCTCATTAATCGTCTTGCTCTCGGCTGCCAGCACTTCGGATCGCACGGGCTGGACGTTGGACAACGACCAGCAAAGAGTCTCAGATCTTGGACTCCGTTTCGCCTTCAAAAGATAGGCTACACTGAGGTTCTTTATACTCGGAAGGTGCTAGTTGCGCTTTCGAACGGACGCCGGAAGGACCAAAACCGGTCTATCTATCTGGGCTGTAATAGGTCATCTTCCTTGCGCGACGAACTGACTGGTTTGGAGGCGCAATGTGTTGGAAATGATCGGCAGCGTTGAAAGGACGTTAGCAGAGATTTATTGAGGAGAATTCAGTTCAATCCTGGTGCTCTTGGTCGGCTTGAAACGGTCACTTGATCAATGTGGTCGCCCGGGCCAGCACCTCCGGTGGAATCGCCAGGCCAATTTGCTTCGCCGTCTTGAGGTTGATCACGAACTCAAACTTCGTCGGTTGTTCGACCGGGAGATCGGCAGGCTTGGCGCCCTTGAAGATCCTATCGACGAAATATGCGACGCGACCGTAGCTCTCCGCTTGGTCCGCGCCGTAGTACATGAGGCCGCCGGAATCCACTGATTCTCTATGGCCGTATGTCGCCGGTAACCGGTTCTTTGCTGCAAGGTCCACGATCCGCTGTCTGTGAGAAAACATCAGCGCGCCGCCCGGCACGTAAAGTCCATCCGAGCGTTGCTTTTTCAGCTCAGCGAAAGCGCTCTCGAAATCGTCCGCACTTCTTACCTCCCGGGGCTGAAGAGTCAACCCCAACCCGCGCGCCGGAACTGGAAGCAGCGCTTTTACCTCGTGTGTAGGAGACGGACTGCCTGGATCGTAGAGAACTGCGACACGGGCTAGCTTGGGAATCGTCCCTTTGAGCAACTCGAGCCGTTTCCCGCCTAATTCTCTGATAAGCAGAGTAACACCCGTGACGTTGCCGCCTGGATTGGCGAGGCTATTTACCAGGCCCGCCTCGACCGGATCGACGCCAAGGCCGGTCATTACGATAGGAATCGTCTTGGTTGCATTCTTTACTGCCTGAACCTCCGGAGTGCCTCCCGCTACCACGATGATATCAACCTTGAGACGCACCAGATCGGCGGCAAGCTCATCGTTCCGAGCGCTCTTACCCTCGGCATATCTGTACTCGATAGCGATATTCTGTCCTTCTATGTAGCCAAGCTCGCGCAAAGCTAGCCGAATTGCCTCGGCACGGGTTGACTCACTAGCTCGGTTCACCCCCGATAGATAACCCAGAAGCGGCGTTTTCTTGGGCTGTTGTGCCTCGGCTATGACCGCAACAGCGAGCATCGCCACTACAACAAGGATCGACAGCGCAGCCTTCTTCATTGCGGACCTCGTTTGTGAGTTTATTAGCACAAACACGGAGACCTAGAAAAGTGTTGGTTACGGCAGAAGGAAACCAGATTCTTCAAGCGAAAAAAAAGCTAATTTGGCGTAGGATTTGAACTGTTCGACGCAACACGCACGGTCAAGTCTCGCAGGATCGAGTCGTAGCCGCCTCCTTCGGTGTCGGCGGGGACGACGGATCAGCACGACTCCCAGCTCTTCGGGACGTTCACATAGGAACGATCCAGGGAGGCGATAGACGGACACCCGAGCAGCCTCAGCGTGCGATCCAGGTCGGCGCGCAGTATCTCGATCGCCCGCGCGACTCCTGCTTCGCCGGCTGCTGCGAGGCCATAGGCATAGGCGCGCCCGCAGAGCACCGCGCGAGCGCCGAGGCAAATCGCCTTGACGATGTCGGAGCCGCGGCGGATGCCGCCATCCATCAGGACCTCGACCTGCTCGTTCACCGCCGCGACCACCTCCGGCAAGGCCCGCAACGCGGCCGGCACGCAGTCCAGTTGCCGGCCACCGTGATTAGAGACGGAGATCGCGGCCGCGCCTTCATCGACAGCGCGACGGGCATCGTCACCGGTCAGCACACCTTTGACGACGATCGGGC
>JAHKKJ010000069.1 GCA_020027655.1 Deltaproteobacteria bacterium
TGTTGCTCCGACTGACTTCGCAGTCGTTCGACTTCTTGTTGAACAACCTGCTCCGCCACGGGAATGACTCCTTCTTCGATTTGCGTCTGCATCTCATACAGCGCCCGCATTAGCCTCTCGTAGGCTTGCTCCTCTTTCATCAAGTCTTTCCCAAAACCGCCGGCCGCACCACTTTCATCTAGACTTAGGCTTAGGCTAGACTATTGATGAGGAAATAGTGCTTCTCAACCAATCGAAGGTGGCTTTGCGTTCATGAAGCGAGCCGTACAGTGCTCGATATGACCTCGGGGAAAGCATCGTGGTACGGCTCCGAGGAATGATCGATTACTTTCCGGCCACAGCACTCGCTTTCGAGTCACCGTCGCCGTTGTCCGATAGACTCATCGACTTGCTGGACACTAGTTCCAGGACATCGTTCCTGCTGAATCTCCAACTCCGGCCGATCCGATTGCCTGGAATCACTCCCCGCTCAGCCAACTTATAGACGGTCTTAAGATGGATCTTGAGCAGAGCGGCCACTTCGGACGGGGTCATTATCTCTTCCATCCGTTTTGTTCTCCTTCCAACACTTGAAGTACTGCTATTTTCCTATCAAGATCACAGGGCAGCACAACCCGTGCCAATTAGCCCAAGACCGCCCCCGTAATACCTAAGACACCATAATTCCAAAGAATTCCATGGCGGGTAGAGAACTCTAGGTAAGCACAATAAAGCGAAGCGAACCGCCTGACATGGACAAAATTGGCCAATCATTACGGTTTTCGGCCAGTTGATAGGGTTGCTATTTCGCTAGGCAAGGCCGTCACTCCCAGTTTACAACCCGGATTAAAGGGAGAGTAACGGTCTATGGGAGCGCTAATCTTGTCTTACATTCGCTCGGGCATGCCGTGCTTGCACGGCGGCAAGTTGTTTCTCCCACTTCGCAGAAAATCGCTTTCGCGTATCGCTGCCGATCTGACTGACATCGGGGAATCGATCACGCCATTCATAGGGACGAGTTGCCTCGATGATCATTCGTGAGTTATGGCCCTTCTGGCCGGGAGGAATGATGGGATCGAGGGGACCACTCCAGGTACGGCGCAGTATATCAACCGAGGTGGCAGGATCCGAGCGCGTGGCGATAGCCCAGACCACTTCATTTAGATCGGTGATATCGATGTCCTCGTCCACAACGACCACGTACCGGCCCAGATAGGCGCCGGCATGGCACTGGCAAGCCACTAGAGCAGCCTGTTTTGCATGGCCCGGGTAACGCTGTTTGATCGCCACCACGATCATGAATCGTTGCGCCGGCGGAGGGAGATAAACACCACGGATGTCCGGAACGCCGGCCTGCTCCATGCCGTTCCATACTGTGGCCGCCCGCAAACAGGACCGATACATGCCGTGAATAGTTGGCTTGAAAGGCGCAGCGCCACAAATGATCGGATCGTTGCGATAGTATAGAGCCTTCACTCGCACGAACGGCTCGGCGCGCTGGGCGCTGGCATAATAGCCAGGCCACTCGCCAAACGGGCCTTCTGGCAACGATTCCCCAGGAATGATTTCTCCCTCGATGGCGATTTCAGCTGTGGCTGGAAAGCGCAGTCCGGTTAACGGCCCTTCCATAACTTCTATGGGCTGACCAAGCAGCCCCCCGGTCCACTCATATTCGTTAACTCCGAAAGGAACGGCCTGAGACGCCGCGATGAACAGTAGCGGATGTTGGCCGAACACCATTGCAACCGGAAAGGGCTTTCCCGCTCGCATCGCCTTCTCGTAGTGCATTTTGCCATGCTTGCCCGGAGAGATATAAAGACCCACCTTGTCCTTGTCGTGCAGCATCACTCGGTAACAGCCCACGTTTTCCACGCCGGTCTCAGGATCGCGCGTGATCACGAGATGAGCGGTTCCGAGGTAACGGCCACCGTCGCCTTCATGCCAACGCGGCACCGGAAACTTGAGCAGATCAATCTGGTCGCCCCGCTCGACATTTTCCATAACGGGACCGGTGGAGACGATTGTCGGTTTGATCGGCTGAAGCGCCCGTAACTTCGCCCGCAAAGCATCGATCAACGGAATCGTCTTCAGATCCGTCGGCAGGTTTAGTGTCAGCGCGGTACGTTCCAGAGTTTCGAGCATATTGGCGAGAACGCGGCGATTGGGATCGTAGCCGGGAACTGACTCAAACATGACCGCCGGCGGAGACGACAGCCGCTCCAGGATGATCTCGGTCAACGCCCCGATCTCCAGGTCCCAGTCGGCACCGGAGATGTGCTCCAACTGTCCCAGCGCTTCCACATTGTCGAGCCAATCACGAAGGTCGCAAGCATTCGCCGCTTCATTTGTTTTCATTTCAGGCTTCGCCATACAGAACCTCCCTCAATCAGGTACAGGCATTACTCTGTTAGATTCACGGTACTGGCATGGAACAACTCTTCCGGCGCAATTTTTCTCGCGCTGATTCCTTGAGCGTAGCAATACAAAAGGAACTTATCGAGCACGCGCCGATTTGCCTCCAACCCGTAAGCCCAGGGGCCGGTCTCAAACACTTTTCTCTCTTCGTCGAGAGTTTGGTTCGGCCAAGCTTCGACGAGGCTGGGAATCGCGCGGCGCCACCGCTGCGCCCAACGCTTTGATTCTGAGAAAAGGCGAAACAGTTCTGCTGGCAATTCCGGATGTCTTTCTGCTAAGTCCTTTTTTAACGCCATGACGTGCATAATCGGCAGGATTCTTGTCTTCTGAAAATAGTTCGCCTCGACCTCGCGAGGGTTTTCGAACAATCTTTTGATCTCATGGTTTGCCAACAGGAGAGTGAGCTGAGCCTCCGTCACGCCAAGCGCATCGACCTCGTCGTCAAACAAAGCTCGACAGGCGCGCTCCGAGGTATCCTTCCCGTTGCGCTGGATCCATTGAATGGCCGAACCGTCGCGCGGCGCCACGGCAGCACCAGGGTCGGAGTCATCCCAGTGATGCATGGAAATGACGTACCACTGGGTATCCTTTGCTGACACGCCATATTCATCGACCAGCGTGCCGCGGATCCAGATTGCCGCGGTCTGCACCCAGCGCGGAAAGCCGATTCTCTTTCCCGTCAGCTCCGCCGGACTTTTGATGCCCGAGGCTTTTCGGCAAAAGATAAACCCATGCCGAAACATCCGGGATGGAAAAACCGGAATCCCAATGAAGTCCGCTTGATCCCTCGAGGTGTAGTAGACCAGTTCGCCAAGAGACATCTCCGAGACGTCATATTCTCCCTTGAACATCCCCGCGAACATTAGAGGAACATCTTCAGTCTCGATGATATCGAAGTCGAACCCCGGTATCCGCATCTGACCGCGCAGGATCGGTAGCACGCCGTCATAGGCGCGGCTGGCGAGCTTAATCTTTAGGGGAGGAGCCATCGACAGTTTGATGATCCGGGTCGGTACGAGTGAGCCGGCATGAGATTTTAGTTTTCCGCCTCTTCCCGATAGAGCTGAAGCCCTTCCATCACAGGTCGATCATTGATGGAAAAGAGAATCGACTCGTCATCCGCAAGATTCTCGTGAGAATGCCACTGCCAAAGCGGAATGACAAAAGAATCACCCTGCTTCCATTCGAGGTGACCTTCTCCTACCGCAGTCCGGCCTCGTCCTTTGAAAACGTGGTAGAGCGCCGTGCTGGTATGTCGATGGCTCTTGGTTTTCTCTTTAGCTTTAAAAAGCTGAATCTCACACGACATCGTCGGGTAAGTGAATCCAGCCGTGACCGGATTCACGTAGCGCAGCAGTGCGCCTTCGTAAGGATCCCGGTCGCCGTCGCTCATGGTCTTGAGCGCTTTGTAGGTCTCCTTCCAGGCATAACGAAAGGGAACGCCGCGCAGATGGTCCTTGTTTTCCTTCGGCGAGCGCGCAAACCCCAGACGGTTGAGGGACTCACCGGTTTGGCGGGTAATCGGCTGTTCATCTTTTTCGTAATCCTCAAAGAACAAAACATTCAAAGACTGGATCAGCGGTCCATCCAGCCCGTCGAGCCAGATAATGGGATCTTCGGATTCGTTGTGGTGATCGTGCCAGGTCCAATTGGGCGTGAGGATTAGGTCGCCTTCTTCCATGGGAAATTTCTCGCCGTCGACTGCGGTATACGCCCCTTTCCCCTGCACCACGAAACGGATCGCCGCCATGTTATGGCGGTGCGCCCGCGCAACCTCGCCGGGATTTACGATAGAAAAGGTGAATTGAAGGGTATGAGAGGTCGACTTGATTGGAAGATGGGGACTCACGAGCCGGATCGCACGACGTTCCGCCTGTTCGATACCGATGGTCTCGCTGGCCTTCAACAAGCCGTCAAGGAGCGGTTCCCACTTCCAGAGATACGGCGCCTCGGACGAATGCGACGGAACGCGCGTCTTCCAAAAACCGGAGAGTTGGTTTTTCTCTAATTCGCTGTCCAGCTCGGTAAGCTTCATCGGCTTTCTCCTTTACCATCGAAATCAGGATACTTTCGACATCGCATGAGCCATCCCGCCGAAATAGGCGCGATGGAGATCCATCGATTCTTTGGCGGTATCGAGAACGTCTTGTTCCCTGCCGGGTACAACGTATTTCTCAAGCACGTCAATAAACATGTCCGAGTGTTTCACATCGGCCTTGCTGTGCGCCGTAAAATTAGGCATCTGTCCGTCGCTGAAGTTCAGATCCCGCTTCCAGATTTTGTAAAGCCGGGTGCAATTACCGCCGCCGAGGTCGCCCAGCAGCCGGTCGTCGTTCGTCCATTCCGCAATGGTCGAAGCGGCGATCGCTTCCTGCCACGACCGATTCCGTGCGATCCAAAACCAGCCATAAATCGCCGCCTTCGTGGTTGGCAGAGCCTCAGCATTGAGAACTTGCTCCACGCTGAGTCCCAGCTCCTTTCCCTGGCGAAAAATTAGATCCAGATGGCCGGCTTTCGAGTGCTCGTCCTCGACCAATTCTTCGTGCTCGTGCTCCATGATCCGTTGCTTGACCTCGAACTCCGGGCAATTCGCCGCCACCTGGGGCCAAAAATTTCTGCGCTGGCGGACGTAAATACCCAACTGCAACAGATAAATCCTCGCCCGCTCCGTCGTCATCTCAATCGAGTAGAAATGTTGCATCTCCGGCGAAAGAAACAAATCCCTAACGCAATCCCCCAACTTTTGTCGCCATTCTTGTGGTTTCATGAACTTACCTCCAGGTCGAACCTGACTTAGATGAAAACTTCTCACGTATCCAAATTCCACTCGCTCCCTTAGCAGTAACCGATCCCTCAAATCCTTGTCAAGGAGCCCTGGAGCCCGATGCCTCTACCACAAAATCCGCGTTGCCCAGATACAAGTCAGCGCTTATGGTAAACGGATGGTCTAGCGGCCGGACCTCAGGCTGAAGCAGAATACTCTGATATACTTTTTCCGGAATCGATCGACTGGGAGAATTGCCGTCGACTCGCTCGGGCATTCGACCAGCGGATATGTGGTCTGCATGAGCGAGCGGCGCAATCGCCACAGTCGAATGGTGGAAATCAAACCTGTCCGAAGGTCTTCCGCCAAACGTGACTACATGCTTAGCCCAATAGACTTTCCAAAACTTTCCGCGACACGAAGATCTTGGATGAGATTTCCTTTGAAGCCGCCGACGGTGAACTTTGTGTTCTAGTGGCCCGCAGTCTCTGAATTCGAAGGCGTGAGCAAGGCCAACGGAAAACTCTGAAAAGCGCTCGCGAGACGTAAGAGTTTTCTCTGTTTCGAAAGAACTTTTAGCTCTTCGCCCGTAAGGATATTAAGCCAGCATTCGGGAGCGTCCTGGGGCAGCACGAGGGCACTGGAACCCCATGTCTCCTCACTTAAGGGCGGCCGTTCTGCTTTGAGGAGTTTCGTGATCAGCCGCGGCACCGCCACTACAGCCCAGGCCTGACCCTTCTGCCGCGCAAAAGCGCAAATGCGATCTCGGCTTCCATCAGAAGCATCGATTGGGATATAGTTTCCTTCTTCAAACAGAGACCTTTGGGAGCGGCGGAAACTTAAACCCTTGTAGGTTACGTAGAGCTTGATCTTACCGTCGACCCAACGGGTAAGCAGATCTTGAATCAGCGAAGCACGGTCTTCTTTCTCCCGCTGCCTTAGTTCTTCGAGCAGCTTTTTCCGTTTGGCGAAGTCCACCGGTCGGCGGTTATCGGGATCCACCAGGCTAAAGTCCCAGAGTTCGGTCCCTTGATAGAAGTCCGGGACTCCAGGCGAGGCGATCTTTAGAAGCGTCTGCGAGAGAGCGTTCAACATGCCCGGGTAGGCGACCCTCCGATGGAAGCGCATGAAGTCGCTTAGAAACCTATTCTCCGGCTCGGCAACCAGCACCTCTTTCACGAACTTGTCCATTGCGCGATCGTAAGCCTCATTTGGGTTAACCCAGCTGGTGTGGACTTTGGCTTCCTTGATGGCTTTCTGCATATATGCGGCCATGCGCTCCCGAAAATCGTCAAACTCCTCGGCAGTACACGATTCAGGAGGCCAGGCACCGACCAGGGTCTGGTAAAACAGGTATTCATCGTTGCTGTCGGGCGCAAGCTCGGCATCCGCTTCTGATTTTTTGTCGGCGTTGAGCCTGCTCCAGCGTTCCAGGGCTGTGCCCCATTCCGCAGGGATCTCAGACAGCACGTTAATACGGGCTCGAACATCCTCGCTGCGCTTGGTGTCGTGGGTTGAGGTGGCGAGCATCGAGTGCGGCCAATGCCGTTGGCGGTTGGCGTTCTCGCGATGAAACGCCTCCACCGACAGCCCGAACTGCTCGGGGTCGCCTCCCACTTCGTTCAACGAGGTCAAGCGGTTATATGCGTAGAATGCCGTGTCCTCCACAGCCTTGGCCATCACCGGTCCGGTAAGTTGTTGAAGCTCCATTACAAAGTCGATAACCTGTGGCCGGTCCTCGGCACGAAAATGTTGCAGGTTTCCAAGCAGCAGTGTGTCCTGGATAAAGTCGAAGAGCGCCCGTGCCGTCCGAGGGTTCCGCCTCTTGGCCTCTGCCACGGCGGCCGCGATATATTTCTGGTCTCTTTCTGACACCGCGCCCGTGGTCGCATTGTTGTAGGTACGATAGACGGCAAGACAGGCAATGACCTCGCGAATAGCAAAAGTGAGGCTGTTGAGTGTGAAGTCTCGATAGTGACGGTTTCTCTCGGAGATGCGATCGAGTTGATGGCTCAGGGAGTTGATCTCGCTGGCCAGGGAGATCAACATGATCATTTTTTTGGTCGAGTTGATCAGATTGCGAAAGTCTATTTTTCTCCCGATGAAGTCTCTATAGATTTTGTCAACGGCTTCGCGGTTGGCAGCCTCGACGAAGATGCCGTTGACGTTGTTCAACAGGTCATAGCCGGTTGTGCCATAAACCGCCCAATCCTCGGGCAGCGATTCTCCTTTTGAGAGAATCTTCTCGGCTACCACATATAACGGCCAGGGAGGCGCCTGCATGCGGCTTGGATTCAGTGGTTGGATCGTCTGCGAGGCATAGCTTTGCTGGAGCTGGCGGAAATAAGCCGCCGGGTCCCAGAGGCCATCCGGGTGATCCACACGTAGGCCGGTCGCTTTTCCCTCCGCAAGAAACCGCAGAATGAGCTGGTGAGTAGCCTCGAAAACCTCGGGTAATTCCATGCGAATCGCCGCCAATTCATTGATGTCGAAAAACCGGCGGTAGTTGATCTCTTCCCCGGCGACCCGCCAGAAGGCGAGGCGATAAGGCTGTTCTTCAATCAATCTATCGAGCAGATCAAAACTCTGGGGCTCGCCCGCCGTGCCGTTGAACTCCCGCAGGGCCGTGTCAATGGCGCTTCTCACTGGAGGGCTGGCCTGGACGAGCGAGGCGATGCGCCGCTTGATAATCTCTTTCTCCCGATTACGTTCTTCGAGCTTTTCCGGGTTCGATTCGGTACGCAGCGGAAGGTAGCTTATGGCGGTCAGGATGCTCTGGAGTTCTTGCAGCGACTCATTGTCTTTTCCCAAGGTTTCCGCCAAGGAGTCGAGCCGATGTCCAAGGATATTGCTATAGCTGTGCGGCGCCAACGGAAGCTTGGTGTCGTAATAATAGATGGAAAAGGCGCCGTCCTCATAGGCCAGCCGTAGTTTGCCATCTTCCAACACGTTGCCATACTGGTCCTCCAGGATAGGGAGCAGCACCTTATTTTCCAGCTGCGGATTCACCGGGTGCCAGTCGATGTCGAAGTAGTCCGCGTAACTGGAGCTGGGGCCGTTCTCAAGGACATCCATCCACCAAGCATTGCAGGTTTGGCCGATAACCATGTGATTGGGCACTATGTCAAGAATAAGCCCGAGGCCGTGCTTGCTTAAGGTTGAGGTGAAAGCCTCGAAATCATCCTCGCTGCCCAACACAGGGTTCAAATGATTGTGATCGCAGACGTCATAGCCGTTGTCGCTATCGGCGGGAGTCTTGAGCAGGGGCGATGCGTAACAGTCGCTGATCCCGAGGTCATGGAGGTAGGGCACGATGGCCTTGGCATTGACGAATTTAAAAGCGCGGTTGAACTGAAGCCGGTATGTGGCCGTAGGGATACGCATAGAATTTTTCTATCAGGTTGGACGCCTGCTCGCCAGCATCGTCGCGATCCGCGAGAGGCTGAAAAATCCCACCACGTCCGTGACCGTCGTGAGAATGATCGAAGACGATTGCGCCAGGTCTTGGCCGCAGGCGGCGAGAATCATGGCAATGATCGGGCCGGATGTATCCATGGCGATCATCGAGATGATCATCGATCGGACAGCGATTATACGCTGGCAGGTATCTTCCTTCGCCGATATTCCTATCGCTCGCCAACCCTTCGCCGGCCATAGTCGCGAGAGACGTTTGGCTCCGCACGGTTTAGTTCAACCCGTTTATTCCCCTTTGCTACTGTCGGGATTATTCCGGAACTTGCTTGCTTCAGGCTTTGGGGATAAAAGGCTGTACGTTAGATTTCAATCGGAGGGGTTATGCGCTTCTTTGCCGTATTCCTAGCCCTATCGCTCACGGCCTGTGCCACCCGGCCAGTTTCCATTTATCAGGCGTCCGCAGTGCCGTCCTCCCGTATCCTGGCACCGCAGTGGTTATCTCAAGCCCAATACACGGGCAGCCTCATCATCAAGCGTGACACTGGTTTCATGGGTTCGGCTTGCACAATTCGGGTGTTCGTAGATACGGTGCCAGTTGCAGATCTCGCACCATCGGAAAAGGTCGAACTTTTCGTTCCTCTCGGTGAGCACGTTGTCGGCGCTACTCCGACCGGCACTCTTTGTGGTGGTGGCACTTCTGAAACAGCAGTTGTTATTCGTCCTGAGAGTCAAAAGATTCTGCGTATTGCCAGCGGTCAGAGCGGGGACATTTACCTTCAGCCAAGCGCGTTCTGAATCCGGTGCGGTGTTTGGCGATAAGTTTTCCATCTGTTTTTGTCCGGCTGGGTTGCCGCGCAGAAGGATCGAATTCAGAAAGAATCGCGGCTCGCGCGTATGGGAAGAGAAGTTGAAGATTTGATAGCGAGCGGAGTAATCGCCGCGAGTCGAATGGTGGAGGCGGGGGGAATCGCATTGCTGATGTAACCACTGCCACACCGCGATATTTTCAGTTCAAAAATTCCCTGTTGCCCCCACGGTTGCCCGAAGGTGTGAGAAGCTGTAGTTAGACAACATGGGATGTGAGCAACGAGTCAGATGACACTTGGAGTTTTTGTGGCAGAAGGCTAGCCCTCCTAGCTTTCAAGTCATCTCCGGCGGAAATAACGCTACGCACTTGCAGGAATTGAAAATGTAAGTCTCAGCGTACGCCAAAATCTGCGCTTTCCTCCCTTCCATAGCCCCTGCCAGGCAGACCCAATTTCGCATCTCGTGTTGTCCCGACGCTCGAAGTTTATCGGGATCCAGATTTCTCCACTGGTCGTATCGACCAGCCTTTAGTTGTTCATAGTAGTCGCGATCGGAATCCACATCACCCCACAGAAAGCCATGCATGTTGGTGAGAGAGGCATGGGACCAACTGGACGAACCGATTATGCATGCGCGGTAAGGGCTCGCTGCAATAATCTCCGCCACCGCCTTCCCCAAATCGTAACAACGCCATACCGGGGGAGCCTGTGGAGGCAAGACGCCTCCTTCAGCCAGGCTTTTGTCCACTTCCGAGCGTTCGGGCAGGCGTCCAATCCATTCGTTCGCTCCCAGAGAGGGCATGCGCATGTCTTCCCCATAGCAGTTGACCTGGAACGGAATTAGAGGATAAGGAAACCCCTTCCTGTCCCAGTCGAGGTAATCCAAAGTGAAAGTGAACGCGTGGCCCAGACCGGTCGAGTGATGGAACTGCGACGACCAACTTACATCGAACCCCTTGTTGACCAGTTCGCCGGCCAGTAGGGTTCCTATCTTTTTGCTGCCTGCGATTTTTGACTGCTGGGGGGGACGTTCCATAGGAATGCCGAGGTTTGACACACCCGTGTT
>JAHKKJ010000470.1 GCA_020027655.1 Deltaproteobacteria bacterium
CCCGCCGTCATCGACCACGGCAACGCTGGCTGGAACCCCAAGTTTGTGCGCCTTGTCCAAGGCTCCGCGCAAAATAGTCATGGCGCCCTCTTGAGTTAATTTGACGGTAGTCGTTGTTTTCATGTGTTTCTCCCCTCAGCGAATGTCTTTACTAACCTATGGCGCGTGCTATTTTCTGTCAACTGAATCGCGGAACGACTGCTTATCTCATCCACGTATTCACCGAACAAGAAACTTGACTTTGACTACCCACGTTATTTAATAGGGGTGACATTCCTAATTGACCGGGGCGTCGCCTGTCATCTTCGACGCCATCGGTGTGCGCCTGCGTGAGGCACCGTTCACGCCGGAGCGGGTGCTGGCCGGATTGAAGAAAGCATGACCGCGGTTCGGGGACTTGCTCGCGTCTGGCAGAGAAAAGTTTAGAGATGTTCCCTTTTTTCCGCTGCAGCTCAAGAGAGCAGGTCAACGTGACAGGGCTCGTGCATCCATGCCATCAGCAGGCCAGTGTCTACGGATGGCAGGTCTTATAATTAGGGTCATGTGAGAAGATTGCTTAACCCTCGCGCGGAGCGGAGACGCCGCTCACGCTTAACGTTGAGCCTGCAGAAAAAGTCTCGGACGCAACCGAGTAGAATTTAAACGCGATATGAGCGACGATCTTCCAAATTCCGACGTCGCTGACCAGCGTCACGACGATCTCCTCTTGAAGCGGCTCACAGACAGTTTATGAGAAAGAGCATATTTTGGATAGTTATTTCGCTGTCCCTTCTAACAAGCTGTGACTTAGAAAAACCGCTTCATGCTCAAAGTGAAAAGCCACACGCTTGCTCATTAAAAGCCGCTCAGCAGAATGAAACAGGAATTCGGAGGATTACGCCCGCTGATTTAAAGGTTGGTTCGGGTTACAGTACTCCCGTGATATCTAATGCACAGAAATTTATCATTCCAGTTCCGGCGTTTCTTCAGAGCGGAGACCCTCTAGTCTACCCTCAAAGCTACGAAAAGGCGGGGCAACCGATCTTAGATTACACAGGAAAACCAGTGGGCGATCGTGGGTTGGTCTTCTTCAATGGCAAGGATAAGTCCTGGCAAGCAGTTAAGGGCGATGGTGAGGGAGTTATTATCATCAATGAAGTCACTCAAGAACAAGCCAAAAAGCTCTATCAAAAAGTCCAAGAGCTCAAGCCAGACCCGAACAGTTTGACTTTGGATGAACTGAAGCAAGTACTTTCTTTCGCACAGGAGCAGCTTGGATTGGTAGATATGTATAATTCTTCCCGCTCTTTCGTCCAAGAGAAAATGACTCCGGTGATCGCAGGGGAAGTGCCCAAAGTTAATGGGAAGGAAATTAAAGCTTACGGATTCGTAAAGAGGGATGACCGCGATGTGAATCAGGCTATCTACATTCCAGGAGAGTTTGTATTTGAAGGACCCGCTGCAAGTCCACAGGAGTTCAAAGACGGAGGCGTGATTGTTGAACAAGGCGGCAAGATGCGCGGTGTTCAACCAGATATCTTTGTGCGCACTTACAAATTAAGCGATGGTCGCTCTATTTCTTCAGTTACCGCAGACTTAAAAACACAATGTAACTAATCGTTGTCTGGCGAGCCAGGCGATATCCGAGAATCCTGCGTGGACACGGGCACGTCATGCGTTCACTTTTCTTTCTCAAATCCACAAAGTTTGGTCGATGAAGAGCAAGATTAATTCTCCGTGGCGTTTTACCGCCGCGCCCTTGCGACGTATCGTATCGACGTTTTTCGTCTTGATGCTTGCGATCGCGGTGGCGAACGAAACACACGGGGCGGCTCCGCGCCCATTACGGATCGCGTACCTGCTAACCTCGGGCACCATGGCGTCGCTCTGGATGGCAAAGGAGACCGGCGGTTTCGCCAAAGAGGGATTAGATGTCGAGGTTATTTCCATGTCGTCGGTTCTAGCTCTACCGGCGCTGATCGCCAACGAGGTCGATGTGATCCAAATCTCAGCGGTGCCACTGATCAACGCGTCGCTGCGGGGCTTCGATGTGGTTTTCGTCGCCGGACTGCTCAACACGATGATCTGGGATTTATACGCCAGGCCGGACATAAAGAGCGCCGAGCAACTGAAAGGGAAAATCGTCGGCACGGAACGGCCGGGCAGCCCGGTTGCGTACGGCACACTGGTTGCGTTGCGCAAATTGGGACTTACCCCTAAAGACGTTCAGCTTCGACCCTTGGGCGGCACTGTCCAGACCGCCGCCGCGCTCCAAGCCGGCCAAATTTCCGCCGGTGCTGCGGCTCCGCCGGTCAGTTTCCAGCTCGACCGAGCTGGATTTCATTCGATGACCACTACGTTGGATCAGCCCTATCAAAATGTCGGCGTGGTCGTCAGGCGCGGCCGCATGGATGAATTGGCCGGCCGTCTGGTTCCGCTGCTGCGCTCGGTTCGCGCCGGCATCGACCGCTACTACAGCGACAAAGCTTTCACGATGAAAGTCATCGCTAAATACACCAGAGAAACCGATCCCGATCTTATCGAACGGACCTACGAGTTTTATCGCAAAGCGGGATTCCGGCGCGAGCTAATGATTTCCGAACCGGGGGTTCAGGGTATTCTGGATTTTCTGTCGGAAACCATCCCGGAAGCGAAGAAAGCCGTGCCGGCGCAATTCTTTGATGATCGCTTCGTGCGCCAGCTGAACAGCGGGAGATAGAGGGAAGGCGGGTTAACGGAGAGGAAGTTAAAGCTCTAAACCTTCGAATTGCCAGCGCACGATTACAAATAGCACCGATCTCCTCTCACAAATAGCCCTTTTCTCGATAAAATCGCTCCGCCCCCGGATGCAGGGGAAAATCGAGTGGCCCTGCTTCGGTGCTGGTGCAGAGCGATTTCATCGACGGGACTTCCGATGCGTCGTAGGGAATCTCTTCGCGAATCTTCTCCAGCACTCCGGCAACGTGGTAAGCCAGATCATCGGGAAATTTTTCGTGCACCACGATGGGCCAACCGCTGAAATCGACGACAGTCGTCGGATCGTTGATCCCGGCAATCCTGCCATGATCCACTCGCGCCCGCTGAAAACCGTAGCGCTCCAGCTTCTTCAAGACTTTTTCAGAGTACGGTAGAAAGACCATTCCGTTTTCCACCGCCACATCGCCCCACGAATCCATTCCCTCGTCGATGACCATGTGAACGTTGCCTGAAATGATTCCGTCTCGCCGATTGGGATTGCTCGGCCGCACAACTTCATCCACCGTTCCGCCCCACTCGATAAAATCCTTCTGCGAGATGCCGTGCGCCTTGAGCAAGAATTTAATGGCGAAATCGACACAATCGTTGACCGCGACAGAGACGTTCATCTTCGGGCGTTTCTCGATCAGCTCTTCCATAGTACGAACGCCGAGCTTCGGTGAAACCGCGATGACCAAACGATCCCAAGATGGGAAAACCGCCAGCGCGCGCAGCGGATATTTTCGCCGGAACGGCCCTTGCCCGTTATAAGCCATCGTTGGGATAATCGACGGATTGAGCCACACCAGATCGAGCTTTCCTGTTCCCACGAGCTTTGCCCCGTTCACTCCGCTGCACCAGGCTGGGCTTACGCCGATGGTGAAGGGATAAGGTGGACCGGAATGCGCTGATCCACCCGGCAACTCGACCATGAGACGAATTGCACTGGTCAGCATCGTCGGCACGTCTTCGTAGAGTCCGGACAGAATCTTCGTTGCAATCCGCGCCCGCATCAAGCTGGCGCTCATCGGTTTCACACTGCGATCATCGTAACTCACTGCATTTGTCTCCTTTTCTCAAAGTTGTAATGAAACCAGCGCTAAACTGAAACAACTGCGCTGTCAACTTCTTCAATTAACCACGAAAGAATGCATAGGGCCAAACATCTTCTTTGCGATATTTGCGCACTCGACGGTCAAATATCGATTCTCAATCAAACGCTTGCTGTTTGAAAGCCTTTAGATGAACTACCCTGTAGCAAGCTGCGGGGTATCGACAGATCATTATGATGACGTACCCGAATTCGTCACCCCCGAGTGTTTCAATCGTGGTTCGACTATGCTCACCACGACCCTGAGCCACGTCGAATGGGTCGGGGGTCCAGTCCGAGTTTCGCCTGGATTCCCGCTAAAAACATGCGGGAATGACAGACTCTGACGAACCTGCGGGGCTTAAAGGTTCTCCGTTGCTTTGCTTAATTCCTTTTCTGCCGGCAGCGGACAATGTATATTCAACGCTCGCCCTTTGAGCTAACCGGAAGGACAACTAT
>JAHKKJ010000471.1 GCA_020027655.1 Deltaproteobacteria bacterium
CTAAATCTTATCATCGCGCCAAGACGCTAAGAACGCCAAGTCCCGAAGTTTAATTTCTTTGCGGCCCCTTCGACGCCGCTCAGGACATGCTTTGCGCCTTTGCGCGAGATATTCCGAGTTTTGCTTGCGGCTCGGCCGCGCTAGATCCTTCGTGGTGGACTGATCCTTCTAGAATTCTAGGCCAAAGAACTTCTTCGCGTTATCCAGCATGATCTTCTTGCGCACTTCAGGTTTCATATTAACCTGTTGAAACTCTTCCAGCCAGCGCTCGACGCCGATGGCCGGCCAGTCGGAGCCGAACATGGCTTTGTCCTGGAGCAGCGTGTTGATATTGTGGACGAGCTCCGCTGGGAAGTACTTAGGCGCCCAGCCCGAAAGATCGATGTAATAATTCGCCTTGTGGCGGGCGATGGCCAAGCTTTCCGCCGTCCATGGCCAGGTCGGGTGGGCGCTGATGATTTTTAGTTCCGGAAAGTCTGCCGCGACCTCGTCGATGGCGATGGGCTGGCTATATTTCAACTTGATGCCCATGCCCCCCGGAGTTCCCGCGCCAGCCGCCGCCATGCCGCCGTGGAAGAGAATCGGCATGTTGAGCTTCGCGCACTCTTCCCACAGGGGGTAAAAGCGCACGTCGTTAGGAAAAAAATGTTGCCGGGCGGGATTAAGCTCGCCCATGCCCGACAATCCCAAGTCTTTGCAACGACGGATCTCGTCCAGAGCCATCCTTCCGGTCCAAGGATCGATGGCCCCAAACGCAAGAAACACATCAGGATGTTTTTTGACCGCGCCGGCAACGTGGTCGTTGGGTACAGGCGTGAGGCCGGTAACCGTTTCGTCTCGTGTATTCATGATGACGGCCATCATCTTACGAGCACGGTACTGGTCCGCCATCTCGTCGATGGAGACCGGCGGTCTCTCACGGCCAAAGTATTTCGCCATTTGGGCCGTGCGGGAGCCTTTGGCTTTCTGAGTGAACTCATCGGAAAGGTGAACGTGAACATCGATTGCAACGATGTCGCTAGCCATAGTTTGTGTCCTCCTTGTTTTTGCCTTCTCTTGCGGCTGAAGAATTAGTTATCCATCCTTATTGCACTGCTGCTGCCCAGTTTCAACAGACGGCAAACGCGTTGCGTCTAAGGTTCCGAGTCTCGCGTCTCGCAATCTCTTCCCCCTCGATGGGGGAAGGACCTGTCCTGAGCGCAGTCGAAGGACTAAGATGGGGGTGACAAAGCCCGCTACATGCGCCGCAATGAAGCTAAACTGCCGCGCCGCTACGCCGTTCCAACGTGATCGAAAACCCCGGCTTCTGAAAATGAATCTGATTGCAGTCTGTGCGCTTGCTCAACTCCTGCAACAGGTTGACCAGCGGCTGTTCAGCGTTGAGATATTCGAGGGGGCGCGGATTCGCGCGCATGGCGTCGATATCCTCTTTGCCGACGATCCAACGCAGCAGCAACTCCTCGTCGGAGGTTCCGACCGCGTCGAGCCGCCGCCGCATATCGTCCGCACTGGGCTCATCGGGCTGCCATTTGGCCCATTCCTTTGCGCGGGGTCGATCGAGAATCTTGTCCTTCACATTCGGGTCCATGTCGCGGGCGCCCTCCGCTCCGGCATGTCCCAAAGCGAACTTGATCACTTGATCGGTGACTTCCTTATAGCGTTCGCCGACGATCACGTTGATCGCCGCCTGGCTGCCGACAAACTGCGAAAGGGGAGTCACCATGATGGGAAAGCCGAATTCTGCTCGTACCCGGATCGTCTCCTCCAAAGCTTCGGGATATTTGTTTTCCAAGCCGACCTTGCGCAATTGATGGCGCAAGTTCGAAAGCATGCCGCCGGGAATCTGATGCTGGTACTGGGAGAAATCATATTCAACCGGCGCGCCGACGGTGAAGCCTTCGCGCTTGGCGATGGCCGTGAAATGTTTGGCGACCGGTTGAAGCACCTCTTCGTCGATGGCTGTTTCATATCCCAGTGCGCGGGCGTTTTTGGCGACGTTGAATAAAGAAGGGTTTGAGGAGTCATCCGCCAGGGGCGGCAGGGCGGTGTTGATGGAGCGGATGCCGAGTTTCATGCCCTCCAGACAGCAAAGCGGACCTAGGCCGGTGGTGCAGTGAGTGTGCAGCTCAACCGGCACGCCGTTGGCGTTCGCGAAGATGATCGGCACCAGGGTTTGCATGCGCTCCGGTGTCAGTAGCCCGCCGGGGTCTTTGAGGCAGAGACGGTAGGGCTTGAGCGAAGCCGCCTGGCGCGTTCTCCCCGCAAAGTACTCGTCGGAATGCTTGGGCGAGACCGAGTAAATGAGATTCAAAATTACTTTCATTCCTACAGCGTGCGCCACGCCGACTCTGAATTTCCACCCCTCGTAATCGTTCCATTCGTCGGAAATGCGCGCTTCGCGAATGCCGCTGGCAAACATCCGTTCGATGAAGAGCCAGTACATGGAGGGCGGATTGTATTCGAAAGTGTTCACCCGGCCGGCGATGAGACGCAGCGGAGTCTTGGTGATTTCTTTGGCCACCAGGCGGACCCGTTCCCACGGATCTTCCTTCAGCTCGCGGACGCATTTTTTGAGGTGAGAGCCCGAAATCAACTCGATGCCTTCGAATCCCGCGTCATCCATCCGCTTCGCCACCGGGAGCATCATCCCCGTGGTCATGTTTTCGGCCCAAAGACTCTGATGGCCGTCCCGTAACGTTGTATCGACGAATCGAATGGTGTCCATCATGCCTCCGAGGGTGATTGGCGAATCTCACCTCTTAGATTCACATAACATGAACAGAAGGGAATTCATAAGTCATCGCCTCTTTTTTTCTCACTTTAGCGTTTCAGTTCCTCGTTGGCTCTTTTTGCGAAAGTCCAATCGGTGATATCGGAAACGGAGATATTTTCCTGGGTTTTCCGGGTTGCCTGAGTGAAACGAATCACGTTGGCGATCGTCTCATCAGAAACGATCCCCGTGCGGCTGTACAGCCCAAGCATATCCCCATAAAAACCTTCCCGGACCGCAGGATCCTTTATGCCCCAGTTCTTTTCTAGGAATTCAAGGATTTCACTTTTGTTGGCCCTGATGAAATCGACGCTCGTCAGCAGCGCCTTGATGACCTTCACAATCTCTTGGGGGCTTTCTTTAATTTTGTCGACATGAACAGATAGCCCTGAAAGGGGGACCTTCATAATTTCGTTAAAATAGAGGATCTCGTTGAAGCCTTTTTCGCGCGCAACTTTGTTCATGGGCGGGACCAACATCGTGGCGTGGATCGAGCCGCTTTCCAAAGCGGTGTAGCGGGTGGCGCCACCGCCGATTTGCAAAAATGTAACGTCCTTGTCGGGATTCATGCCGTATTTTCTCAGAATCATCACCATTTCGTTGTGGGGCGCGCCGCCGAAACTGCTGATGCCGATATTCTTCCCCTTCAAGTCTTCCACTCTTTTGATGTTCGCGTTTGCGACCAGCACGTGGTCCAGGCCATCCATGATCGCCATGACAACGCGGACCGGCAAGCCGCCCTTTGCAGCGCCGATGAAATTGGCAATGGTCGCGCCGTAATCCAAACTCCTGCTCACGACCCCGTTCACCACCACCTGATTCTGCATAATTACGACGACTGCGTTGAGCCCCTCTTTTTTAAAGAAACCCTTTTTCTCGGCCATGACATAGGGCAGCGCGGCGGTGCCCGTTGGGTTCGTGAAACCTATCGTGAGGCGTTTCTCCTGAGCCGAGAGGGTGCTGGGAAGTACTGCAATAAGCGCCAGCAAGATGAGACGCGTGATCCTAGGGTAGGCGGCGAATGTCATGGTTTCGCTCCCCTCTTCTCCTTGCCCTTTAGTGCCGTTGCTGAACAAGACTGTTTTGCAGGCTGCTCAAAAAGATCTCAGAGGCAAGGCGCACGAAGATCGATGAGTGGAGGCGTACTCTTCTTGTACGTTGACGCGAAATCGGTCGAGCGCAACGAAGCCTATGAGTCTTTTTCAGCAGCCTACATCCTCCGGGTACATTTCAGGAAGAATCGCCTCCCGCCATGAAGCCTTTGCCGGCATAATTTTTACCGTACTGCGGGCACGGTAGTAGCTCGTGTCTGTTCCTGGAGGGTCTTCGCCTGCCTGTACGGCTTTGACCGCCTGCAGAAGTACTTGACGCGCCGTGATGATGGCCTTGTCCGCCGGCCCGAGATGTTCTTTGGTTCTGTCCGCGATCCGGCCTTGCAGCTCCTGAACCGCACGGTCCTGGGTATTGACTCCAACGATGCCGGTGAAATTCTGA